>JALWRO010000085.1 GCA_027080605.1 Campylobacterales bacterium | reverse complement strand
TCCAAATAGGTGTTTACCCCAAGGTTAAACACTTCAAATCCACGCTCCTCCAGAGAGATATCGATCAACCTGTTGGCTACGACGTGAATATCGTTTCCCACAACACCGGTTACTACTTTCATGTATTCTGCTTTATCTGTTTTTTTATGTGTATCATTCTATCTAATTATTGATTTTTTTTAGTATAATTTTTAAAATATATTTTTTGACACAATGGTGGGAAATCCCACCCTACGCATATAAATATTTTTTTTCGCGTAGGGTGGATTTATCCACCGTCAAGATTAAATGACATAATGATAGGACAAAACATGCCTTTTTACACAGCCGACATCTCAGACGAACACCACGAAAAAGTGCAGGTACTCTCTCCAGAATACCACTCATACGGTGGCATAGAAAAATGCAAAGGCCCCATTGCCACACTCAAACTCAATGAAGAGAACTCTGAACTCATCAAAATGCTCAAAGAGCCCGGAGAAGGCCGCATTGCTGTGGTCGATGTTGACCGTGCGCACTATGCCGTGGTGGGAGAGAACCTCATGAAGTTCGCCCATGAGAATGGTTGGGCGGGTATTCTCATCAACGGATATGTACGCGATACACACATCACCAAAACCATCCCTGTCGGCCTATGGGCTTTGGGTACCTGCCCCAGAAAAAGCCACGTCAAACAACCCGGAGAGCGTGATGTCACCTTCACTTTCGGTGGTGTCTTCTTTAAAAACGGAGAGATCCTCCTTGCAGACCAGGACGGCATCATCGTCATAGACGAAGAGAGTCTGGAAGCGTAATAGAGACTATTTCTCTAAACGGGTTTTTCTCTTCTTCCAGTCAGGCATAAAGAGGTTCAGGTAATTATAGAACTTTATACTGTGATCAGCATGCACTAAGTGAGCCAGTTCATGAAACACTACATACTCTATACACTCAGTCGGCTTCTCAATCAGCTTTAAATTCAGATTGATGTAGCCTTTACCTGGGTTACAGCTTCCCCATCTGGTTTTCATTTCTCGTATGCGTACCGTTTCTATCTCTTGTTTGACGATGTGTTTGTATTTCTCTATAGCTTTTTGAAAGTGTCTCTTTGCCTTTTGAGTCTGCCAAGCTTTTATGAGTCTCTGTTTCTTCTCATAGTTCACGGTATCTTTCACAAAAACCTGTAAATAACCTCTTTGAAGCTTCACACCTTCCTCTTTACTTTCTATCACTTTAAGACGGTAATTTCGCCCCAAATAACCGAAGTTCTCTCCACTTACAAACTCTTTTACATGCACATCTCTATGGGCATCAAAAAAAGCGATCTTTTTATCTATCCAATCTGCTCTTTTTTTAAGTACATACGCTATATCTCTTTCGTTACTATCAGTAGGAGCTGTGAGTATTACCTCTCCACTTGGTTTGACTTTGAGGTTGATGTGTTTGACATCTTTTTTTATAATGACAATCTTCGGGGACGCGACTTTATCGAAGAGTATGCCTTTAGGTGCAGTCGCGTTTATTTCACGTTTTTCATCAGCGACTAAAGTCGCTGCCCCATGCCTAATCATAATTATTTATACCTATCTGCTGTATGGTTGCCAATAGTTCATCACTGTTAGTAAACTTTAGACCATACTTATCTTCCATCTCCCAGAAAAGATCATCTATCTGTCCTTCTATCTTGTTACGCACATCAGAGTTGTTTTTCCAGTCAGGTTTCCTGGATGCTTCCTGGAATATCTCTACTATCTTCATTACTGTTTGTGTAAACAGATCTTCTTCTGCTTTAGCTCCATACCCTAGAGGTGCTTCTGCCACCAAGATACGCTCATCCACATTGTTCATCGCTTCAGAAAAACGCTCTTCCAAGTTATCATAAAAAGCTCTTGCATGGATATTG
>JALWRO010000084.1 GCA_027080605.1 Campylobacterales bacterium | reverse complement strand
CTACCGCTGTGGCAACCGCCAGTACATTTTTCGTATAGGAATCCAGCAACGCTTTTGATTCCAGATAGTAGTGTTTTTTCTGATTCTCATACGTCTTTTTTGCTACATCACTGACCAAAAAATTGACAAAATAGAGCGAAACAAAGATACCCAGCAGAGAAAATACGGTCAAAAGGCTGAACCACAACCCTTTATTTCTCTTCATTTCCTGCCATTTGGCTTCAAACCACTTGATAAAACTAAACATTTTACACTTTTTCCTGTTTTTAAATTACACACTCGCTTCGGCTAGTATCGTCCGAATTGACTTTTGTTTTAACCCCGATAATTAAATTTTGCAAAATAAGTAAAGTTAAGGTAAAATCAAACAAATTTATTAATATTTATTTTAAATAAACAGGACAAACATGCGATTGGGTACGATTATATTTTCTTTATTGTTTCTATTACAAACTATTTTTGCCGTGGAAATAGCAAAGGAGGATGTCGTACCGGATATGTACAGTATCAAAGTGGGTGTTTTCAAAAAAGAGCGTAGTATTCAAAAAGCGAAAAAGCTCTTTGCAGCACTTCCGGTAGTCATTTTCCCACATCATCATCTGCAACACTTTTATATTACCAATATCAAAAGCAGAGAGGAAGCAGCAGTATTACTGCGCCAAAAAGTCAAAAGATACTTTAAAGATGCCTATATTTTGAAAAACAGAACCCGCAAAAAACAAAAGCACACAACCACTACCATTACAGTTACCGCAGACAAGAACAACACTGTCGCGACCACAACACCCAAACTGCAATCACATGAACAAAATATGACACAAACATCCAAAGTTCCAGTAACGACAACGACGGCACATTCTGACAAAAAACCACTTTTGTCTACACCGGACAACAACCGCACCATTACACTGAAAAAAGCGATTATGATAGCCCTTCAACGCAGTCATAAAATCCTCTCACTCAGAGAAAAAGTGATCCAGCAACGCTACAGGGTCAGGGAGAAAGAGGGAGCATTCTTACCCAATGTCATGCTCTACTCTACCGCTGGGTACAACTATATTCATACCCGTGCGGACAAAGAGAGTGAAGACAAATATCCCGCTGCAGATGCACAGATGAGTATTACCGAAAATCTATATGCCGGTGGCAAGCAGCGTGCCGAACTCAAAAAGGAGCAGGCAAAACTGCGTTCCGAGAGTGCCGCATTTCGGGACAAAGTAGAAGAGGAGACGCTTAAAATCATCGAAGCCTATGTCGATCTTTACTATCAGGAGAAGGCGATCGAAATTGAACGCAGCAATATGCAAAGCCTTCAAAAAATTCTGCATATTGTCGAAGTAAAAGAGCAAAACGGCGCATCGTCCAAAGGCGATCTAAACGATATCAGATCCAAAGTCGAAAACGCTTCCGCAGCACTCGTCAAAGCGACTTCCCGTTACCAGAACGCACTGGCGTTTTATCAATATTTTCTGGGTAAAGAGGGGGCAAAACAGAAGCCTTCGCAGGGAGAGTTCTCTTTTCCCGATTACAGCAGAAAAAGAGTATTCGAGATTTTTGAAAAGAAAAATGCCAAACTCCAGATCAACCGGTATAAAATTGCTGCACAAAAATATGACTTTGATTCCAGGAAAGCACCTTTTCGCCCAGCAGTCGATCTGATCATCACAGGAAAGGAAAAATTTTCCAAAGCTGAAATCGACCCCTATCATGATGAAAAAGCGAGTGCCGTCCTGTCGATGCGTTACAACCTCTACAAAGGTGGTTCTGACTATGCAAAAATGATGAACTCCAAAAGTAAAATTGCCGAACTCAACTACAAATACAGCGATATACTCGAAAGTACACGTTATAATCTTAAACAGCTTTTTGAAAATATACAGTCTCTT
>JALWRO010000083.1 GCA_027080605.1 Campylobacterales bacterium | reverse complement strand
GCAATCGAAGCGTACAGAGAGGATGAAAACCTCTACTTTTTTCTGCTCGCTTCCCTGCTGGAGTCTCTGGATAAAGTCTCCAACACCGCTTCCGTTTACGGCTCGTTTCTCAAAGATCTCAAACTTACCGCACAGGCACCCCTCAAACTCGAACCGGCACTTTTTGAGTACAACAACCATTCTCATGAAGTCTATAACGAAGACAGCAATACACTGATCAAAAAAATTTCCGGAGATATTCTCTACCTCGACCCGCCCTACAACGGACGCCAGTACGGTGCCAATTACCACCTGCTCAACACGATAGCACGATACAAAACTGACTTCGTACCCAAAGGCAAAACCGGCACCCATACCGACTACAACCGCTCCATGTACTGCAAAACCAAAAGAGTGCACGACAGCTTTGATCAACTCATCAGAGATGCCGACTTCAAATATATCTTTCTCAGCTACAACAACGAAGGGATGGTTTCACACAAAGATTTGCAAAAAATCCTCAAACGCTACGGTCACTACGATCTGGTCACAACCGATTACAAACGTTTCAAAGCGGACAGCAACCGCCCACACAAAGCCAGACGTACACT
Organism: Campylobacterales bacterium; assembly: GCA_027080605.1. GTDB lineage: Bacteria > Campylobacterota > Campylobacteria > Campylobacterales > QNZT01 > QNZT01. Next base: position 7,202 of record JALWRO010000083.1, on the reverse strand, counting down.
CGAACATCTGCATATTCTGGAAAAAGCGTAACCCTACTCCGTCAGCGTCGCCCGGTAACTCGCTTCCCCCGCCTGCAACACGGTCAATCCGTTTCTGCCGTTTGCCACAAAAGCGAAATTGTCCCGCATGGCAAACGCATACGCTGTATCAAAAAGATCGTACCTGCCGATCACGTGATAGTTTTTCGCTTCGACCACTTTGAAGCCTTCATGATCGACAAAAAATACCAGCCCCTCTTTTTCACATACGGTATGGCTGTTGGTTTGAAAACCTTCGTAATGCCCCAGGTTTTTCACTTGGTAGGGGTTGTGCACATCAAACGCAGCAACAGAGATATAATCACTCCAGTTTTGGGCACGGTAACTGACATAGGCAATCCCATCCACGACATCAACACGGTTAACATATTGCGGTGTATCATGAAGTGAAACAAGTTCCGGATTGTAAGGATCACGGATATCGACCACCTGCAGTCCCGCATCTCCCGAAGCGATATAGGCAAATTCTCCATCTTCACTGAGGGCAATATCAAGTGCCACCCCTTCCAAAGAGAGTGCCGCTGTCTCGGTAATAGCAATATGTTCCGGTGTTCTGTATGCTTTGATGACTGTTTCCGATGTTGCAGAGAGTGCATCGAGTGACGTATCACGGCTTTTACCTCCGGAAGTACCGCATCCTACTCCGTACAGCAGCAGGCTGATAAATATCAATATCTTTTGCATGAAAACATCCTTTTTAGCATAAACTGTTCCAAGTATATAGTTTATTTTTACTTTTGTCTATTAAATTTTACTTTTAATCTTTGGATGCTTCGATCTTTTTTCATATAGTGACATTTTTGGTATAATCTGGGAATTTTTTTGAAAAGGTCTGCTATGGCAAATGTACTCATCATCGGAGCCGGAGGCGTGGGGCGTGTGGTCGTACACAAATGTGCCCAAAACAACGATATATTCAACCATATCACACTCGCCAGCCGCACGCTTTCCAAATGTGAACTCTATCAGCAGGAGGTCAGGGAGCGTTACGGGGTCGATATCGACATCGCACAGGTCGATGCGGACAATGTTGAAGATCTGGTCAAGCTTATCGAACAGACCAAACCCGACGTGGTGCTTAACATCGCCCTGCCCTATCAGGATCTGACGATCATGGAGGCGTGTCTGCAAACCGGTGTGCACTACCTCGACACCGCCAACTACGAACACCCCGATACCGCGAAATTTGAATACAAAGAGCAGTGGGCATACAACGACAAATACAGAGAAAAAGGAATCATGGCTTTACTTGGCAGTGGTTTCGATCCGGGTGTCACCAACGTCTTTTGTGCCTATGCCCAAAAACACTACTTCGACGAAATTCACACCATCGACATTCTTGACTGCAATGCCGGAGACCACGGCTACCCGTTCGCCACCAATTTCAACCCTGAAATCAACCTGAGGGAAGTGAGCGCCAACGGACGCTACTGGGAAAACGGTCAGTGGATTACCACCGAACCGATGGAGATCAAAATGGTCTGGGACTATCCACAGATCGGTCCCAAAGATAGCTACCTGCTCTATCATGAAGAGATGGAGTCACTGGTCAGGCATATCAAAGGACTCAAACGTATTCGCTTTTTCATGACTTTCGGAGAGAGTTACCTGACCCACATGAAGTGTCTGGAGAATGTCGGTATGCTCGGGATTGAAGAGGTCGAACATAACGGCTGCAAAATCGTTCCGATCCAGTTTCTCAAAACACTCCTCCCCGATCCCGCCACACTCGGTGCCCGTACCAAAGGCAAAACGAACATCGGTATTGTCGCCGAAGGGATCAAGGATGGTCAAAAACGCAAGATCTACATCTACAACGTCTGCGATCATGAAGAGACCTACAAAGAGACCCTCTCGCAGGCGGTCAGCTACACAACTGGTGTGCCCGCGATGATCGGTGCAAAAATGATGCTGGAGGGCAAATGGATGCGTCCGGGAGTTTACAATATGGAACAGTTTGACCCCGATCCGTTCATGGAAGAGCTCAAAAAACAGGGTTTGCCCTGGTATATTGAAGAATTATGATAAAATACTGAAATTTTCACGTAAAAGGTAAAAAATGCAACAAATCGATATGAATTCACCGGAGTTTCACGCAGAACTTGAAAAGACTAAAAAGTTCACAGACAAAGTATGCAAACAGTTTGGCTGGGTCTACAACCCCAACGAAGAGGTCAATGAAGGCGTCACAATGGGACTGGCACGCCACAAACTACTCTACGGAAAACGCTTCTGTCCATGTTTTATGGTCGTTGAAGATCCTGAGACAGGCAAACATAAAAGTGCCGACGACCGCATCTGTCCCTGTAAACCGGCGATTGAAAAAGAGATTCCCAAAGAGGGTGTCTGCCACTGCGGTATTTTCTGCACACCGGAATATGCAGAAAAAGCCAAAGCGGAAGCGAAATAGCTCCTGCTTTCAATTTCGTGAGAGAAAAACTCTCATGAAATATCACCTTTTACCGTTTTAAAACAACCGTCGTATCAAAATCTTCTGCCGATAAAAGCACTTCATTTTTTCTCATATTTTCTATATTGAAACTGTTTTCCAGTAAAGCGATCACCGCATCATCTGCATGCTCCGATTCCACACAGCTTGCCAGGTCAATCGCCGGAGCGACGGAGAGTCTGGAAAAAGAGATGCGTTTTGCTTCAATTTTGTAATTTGCTGTAATCTTCTGACAATCTGCATATGCGACAATACGCTTGTTCTGAAAAGCAAGCGTGACGGGATACCGCTTCTCTCCTGCACTGTACAGACTGTTTTCATAAAATGCGGAGATATCCATTTCGATTTCTCTCCATGGTTTTACCTGCAACTCTTTTTGGATATCCGCACTACTGAGGGAGAGCGTGCCCAGCGCATTTGACGCTGTATCTGCCGTACCGGATTTGATGGTGACGCCACTGTCATCACCACCGGAAACCGTACCACCACAGCCGTAAAATAGATTCAAAGCAATAAAGAGAATCCCTGCAATACTCTGTTTTCGTGTCATTAGAATAGCCTTTTTGTTTTATATCGGCAAAATACAAATTATTTTAATTGCATTCGATCAAAAATCATGTTAAACTCAAAACAGACCAACACAGGGAGTTTTCATGAAATACGTTATCTTATTTTTCACACTGATATTCTTCTCAGCCTGTACACCAAAATATAAAACCACCTACAGCTATATTCCACCCGCCACTCCCAATGCACAAGCATGTGTTAAAGAGTGCGGTGAAAAACTGGCGACGTGCAAAGCGCTTTGCAAATCCAACTTTGAGATCTGCGCCAAAAAAGCGGAGCAAATCGGCAAAAAAAATTATGAACAAAAAATGCAAGGCTATTACAGAGCGCTTGAGCAATACACCCGGCAAATGGAGATGTACCAGATGCAAAGGGATCTTTTCTGGTACGACGACTTTTACTACTACGACCGGGGGATCGGTTTTTACGCACCTTTCGGTCCGCGTCTGTTACTCGGTCCCTCTCCGGCATATACCTATCCGCGCCCGGTAAAACCAAATCTGCAACAGGAGATTTTACAGGCGCAACTGAAAAACTGCCGTATCGACTGCAAATGCACCGATGCGTATGACAACTGTTTTCGCGGATGCGGCGGAAAAGTGGTACAGAAAAAAGTCTGTATTGAAAACTGTCCCAAATGAGACAAAAATCGATCCTCATTACCGGCTGTTCCAGCGGTATCGGCTACTACTGCGCCAAAAGACTTCATGAAGAGGGATACAGAGTTTTTGCCACCGCCAGAAAAGAGGAAGATGTCCAGAAACTCCGGGAAGCCGGACTGGACTCTTTCCAACTCGATTTAAACGATTCACACTCGATACAAAAAGCGGTTCATGAAGTGCAAAAGCGCACCGGCGGCACACTCTACGCACTCTTTAACAACGGCGCCTACGGTCAGCCCGGCGCGGTGGAAGATTTGTCCAGAGACGTTTTGAAAGCACAATTTGAGACAAATGTTTTTGGGACACATGAACTAACAACTCATATCCTTCCCATGATGCGCAAACAGGGTTACGGACGTATAGTGCAAAACAGCTCTGTTCTGGGATTTATCTCTCTTCGTTTTCGGGGTGCGTACAATGCCAGCAAATATGCACTCGAAGGATTAAGTGACACCTTGCGGCTGGAACTGATGGGAACAGATATTCACATCAGCCTGATTGAACCCGGTCCCATCCGCAGTGATTTTCGCAAAAATGCCCTGCAAAAATTTCTGGAAAACATCGACCGTGACTATTCACATTTCAAAGAGGAGTATGTGAATAAACTCTCTTCCCTTCAAAGCGACAAAGATACTCCCTTCACACTCGGTGAAGATGCCGTATATGCTGCACTGCTGCACGCACTTGAAAGTAAAGAACCAAAAGCCAGATACCGCGTAACCAAACCGACAACTTTTTTCTGGTTTTTAAAAAGGATTTTATCCACCAGACAACTGGACAAAATTTTGCGCCGTGTTGAGTAAGCTACATATCATACACACCCCACCCGTGCATCTTCTGTGCGCTTAACACATGATAGTTTTCAAACATATCGTCAATAGGGTTAATCGCAACAAAATTGCCTTTATCGAGTAAGTTTTCGAGTCCCGATAAATCACTCTTCTCTTTGGATACAAAAAAGAGTATTTTGGCGGCGTTTTTGGCGATAGCGTAAATCTTTTTCAAAAATAGTTCCGGTTTATCCAGACTTTCAACATCTATTTCGATATAGATATAATCATATAGTTTGGAGTGCTGATTATAACGCTGTTGTTTATAGGTAATCTTTCTTGCTTTGGACAATCCTGCTTCATGAAGTTCCCCGATAAAATCTTCATTTGCAGAAACAATATGATAGGTATAGTCGCGCTCGTCGGCATACGCGTTCAGATTTTGACAAAAGTCTCTTCCCCCGTCCGCCATATGAAAAATCGCAACACCCGGATACTCCGGAATGATCGAGAGCAATTTTTCACGCTCTTTTTGTGTAATATTTTTCATAATTTTCCCCTATATTGTATAACTTATGTTATGATTATAACAAATTTTACCATCGTGACAACAACTATTTTAAAGTTTTGCTGCTGCGATAATTAAGGAGAATATCATATGAAGCGTAAAATAGTTTTATCTTTGGTACTGATGACTTCACTTGCACAGGCTATGGAGTTTCGTATCAGTTCCGGTACGTTTAACTGGGATATGGGTATGCCTTTTATGCAGGCAAGTTTTGATCTGGATACTAACATCTACTCCATCAGCGAGCAGCATAATAACTTCGGTGACTCAAATATCTACTACTTTTACAACGCCGATATCTATCAGTCCGACACCATGGACAAGATGACCACCTTCGTCACCAGACCATTGACGCAGCAAGTGCCCTTTTTCGGTTCTTTCAACGACGCTGTTGAAAAATATACCTCTATCCCTGTACCCGCAGATTATAAAATCCGCGGTTTTGACCTCAACTTCGGTATCGGATACGATATCGTTCATAACGCACAAGGCGTCATTGGCGTCGGTGTCAATACAGGAATCTCCCTCCCTGTCATGAAGATGACCAATATGCAAAAAAGTGCAAAGCTTACCTACAACCTGCTGGATTCCACAGATACCACCATCAAAACCTATAAACTCGGTCCGATTGTACATGCAAATTTTACACTGGCTCCGAAATTTATGGTATATGGAAGTTTTTCCGCCGGATTTCAGACGGGCAGTATCGAAAACGACTGGGTAAAATCCTCTTTCGACGTAGACGGCAGCTACACCACACTCGATCTGGGCGCGCGCTATACCCCATGGAGCAGCACCAAAGATCTCGGCTGGATACGACTTGACCCCAAACTCTTTTTCACCGCCGGTTACAGTTACAAAAAGTGGGATATGGATGAAGCAAAAGTCAATGCTTTCAACATTGCAGAATTCAGCTCAGGAGGTATGGTTAAAACCAGTTTCGACACCAGTTATTTCTATCTTGGCGTGGGGTATGACTTTTAATGAGTTTCAGTAAAAAAAAAGTATAATCATCTACTTTATATCAGGAGTATGCGATCATGATCCAGCGAAAAAAAATCTACAACCCAAACTCTGAAGAGCATGTCAATGACAGAAAGATTTTCGGAGGAAACCCTACCGGCATCTTTGAACTAAACGACATCAAATACCAGTGGGCGTACAATTTGTGGGATCTGATGCTTAACAATACCTGGTTTCCCAAAGAGGTTGATATGACCGCAGATGTCAGGGACTACAAGCAGTTGACCGAATCGGAAAAAAATGCCTACGACAAAGCCCTTTCGCAGCTCATTTTTATGGATTCACTCCAGACAAACAACCTGATCGACAATGTCAATCCTTACATCACTTCTCCTGAGATCAACCTCATTCTGGTGCGACAGGCGTTTGAAGAGGCTCTTCACTCCCAGAGCTATGCCGTTATGGTCGATTCTATTTCCCAGAATACCGATGAAATCTATGACATGTGGCGACAGGACGCACAGCTCAAAAATAAAAACGACAATATCGCCCGTGTCTATGAAGAGCTTGCGAAAAATCCTTCTGACGAACAGATCGTCAAAGCGATGTTCGCCAACCAGATTCTGGAGGGAATCTACTTTTACAGCGGATTTACCTTCTTCTATACCCTCGCCAGAAGCGGGAAAATGCTTGGTTCCGCACAAATGATCCGATTTATTCAGAGAGACGAAATTACCCACCTGCTGATTTTTCAAAATATGATCAACGCTACCAAAAGAGAGCGTCCGGAACTGTTTACACCGGAGCTAATTGACGATGTATATGATATGTTTGAAAAAGCGGTTGATCTGGAAATCAGCTGGGGGCAGTATATTACCGAGGGTCAAATACTCGGTCTGACCAATGATATTATTGAAAGTTATATTAAATACCTTGCCGACCAGAGATTGCATGCTGTCGGACTGAAAAAGCTTTACAATGCCGAACATCCAATCAAATGGGTCGACAGTTTCTCCAAATTTAACGACCAGAAAACCAACTTCTTTGAAGGGAACGTTGCTAACTACTCCAAAGGAAGCCTGAACTTTGACGACTTCTAAAAAAGAGCTCGTCGCACTTCAGTTCCCTTTTTTTGAAGAGGATTACTCCCAAAACCTTCGGACGCTGACCGAACTAATCGAAAA
>JALWRO010000082.1 GCA_027080605.1 Campylobacterales bacterium | reverse complement strand
AAGTTTTGTCAATGTATAGTGTGCCCGCGCGAGTGGTCCCAATAGTGCCTGTCCACCCTCAGGCTGTGAGCGGTGCACAAAAACGGTATAGCTTTTGGAAAAAATATTCCCCATCATATCCACAATAATCACCTTTTTGATATATTTGCATACACCGTCTCCATCACTGTCTAACATAGGATCATAGTGCATTATCTGTTCAAACATACCTGTCTGCCCCAATACATTACCATCCATATCCATCCAGCGAAACGATAATATCATATTCTTAATTCCCAGTGCCGCCTTGTCAATCGTCAGATGCAACATATCCCCGTCAACCAAATGCAACACATCTTTTTGCACAGAAGCGATATTTGAATCATCGCCACTCTGAGATAATACCTGCATCATCTCCGTTGCTACAGATTGCCCTTCTTCCAGAGGCGCAGGAGCACCTTTTTTATCAATATTTGTCTTTTTATCCGATCCGCTTGAACCGCCACATGCTGTCAGCAACGAAAGTACTGTCACCATGGCAAAAGTTTTTACTATTTTTCGTTTCATGAAGTATCCTTATCTCCTGTTTTCAAAACGTAATGATAGCAGATTTTGAAGTTAAAATACTTAATTTTTTAAAAAATATATTTAATATTATTAATAAAGTTACTGAAACAATCCCATCACACTAAAAATATACACCGTAAAAATCACCGATGTCCCAAATACCAGAAACGTTACCACCGCCGGTTTGCAGTCATAGAGTGCGGCAAGGTTGACGTTCATCACCGCCAGCGGAACGATCAGCTCCAGCAGTATGACATTGTAGACCAGCGGATCGACATGGTTGAGGTGGAGTATCAGCAGTGCCATCAGAGGAATGGCGATAAACTTCATGAAGGTGACAAAAGAGAAGAGTCGCCAGTCGATACGTTTGATTTCCACGCTGTAGAGGTACATTCCGAAAATCGCAAGCTGTATGACCATTGTCGCGTAAGCACCCATTTTCAGGGGTGTCTGGAGATCTTCATGAAGTGAAAAACCGATGTAGTTGAGAAAAAGCGCCAAAAAACCGAACCAAATCGGCGGGAGTTTGAAGATATTGAAAAATGAGTCGCGGATGCTGAAATTACCGCGTGAGTAAAAATAGACACCCACCGTATTGACCAAAAAGACATTTGCCATATTGATAATACTCGTATAGATCACACTCTCTTCCCCAAAAAGCGCAATCCCCAGCGGTATGCCGAGATTTCCCGTATTGCCTACAATACTCGCCACCGTGGCGATCGAGCGCTCTTTGGCACCGCTGAACAAAAGGCGTGAAAAAAGGAAACTCAGCAGCAACGCGACACCCGTCACCGCTGCAAAAAGCAGCGGTGCTTCAACGACACTGAAGTCTATTTTCCGGGAAGTGAGTCCCCAGAAAACAAGGATAGGCTGCAGAAAATAGATGGAGAGCAGCACGAGTGTTTTCTCATGCATCTGCTCTTTGAAAGTAAGTTTGGCGAAAAATCCCAGTAAGATAAAGAGGTATATTCCCCCAATCGATAAAAAAATATGCACCACGCCGCTTTAGGCAAAAAGATCCGGCTGTTTTTGTTTCATGAAGTCGATCACTTCGACCATCTCCCGGTAGCCCATGTCACCGTCCTCTTCTTCGTCAAATACTTCATCGAGTGCTTCGATATAGGCTTTGACCGCTTTTTCCAGTTTTTTCTCCGGCACACCGGCATAGTACAGCACCGCTTCGAGCATATCCGCCAGATGGATTGTCAGATCTTCGATCTCCGCTTTCAGTTCTGCGATTTCACTACTCATTGTTTTCTCCTATTGTCATGATTTCCTGTATCTGTTCTTTGACCTTATCGTACACAAAAGAGTCTTTAAAACTCTCACATTTTCCGCCGCTGGCGTTGGCATGTCC
>JALWRO010000081.1 GCA_027080605.1 Campylobacterales bacterium | reverse complement strand
AATGGCCTATGATAAATATAAAGATGATTATACTATTCGTCGCAAAATATTAATAACTACAGCTGATGTAAACGATGATGTTAAAACACTTGCAGAGGATAATGATATAGCAATAATTGAGGGAGAAAAATTAATAGACATAATATATGACAATATAGAAAAGTTACAAACATCTACAAAAAATTCTTTGGGGATTATAAGCGAGCCAACTTTAATTAAAATATAAGTTATAAACAGACACAAAGCTATCTAATCAATCTGTTATACTTCAATTCTAAATCAAAACAAGGAGAAAAAATGCACGGCACAAGATTAGCAAAACAAAACATACATATGGTAGCAGGAGCGTCAGGTATCTCAGTAAAAGAGTTAGACAAGAAGATGGCAGATGCATTTACCGAATTTAAAAACAATCAAAATAAAAAGTGGTCAATAAGCTTTTTTCACAAAGATGAAGCTTGGTATGATGAAACGATGAAAAAGATATATGAAATAGAAACATCTCTTCCAAAAGACATGGAACCAAAAGAGAGAATAAAAAAAATATATGGTTGGATAGAGCCTCATAGAAAATTGACACAACCATTAATGGATGAAGATGATAAAGAATACGTTCAAGCATCAACTGTTCAATTAGCATTGTTAAATCCTGATTTATATATCAAAATCCAAAATTTTGATTGATTTCATAAGTCATATATATTAAACATTAAAAAGAGCTTATAAATGACCCTCTCTAAATCCCAGTACATTCGCGGTCTCCAGTGTCACAAGTCACTCTGGCTGCTTAAAAACAGACCGGAGCTCAGAACGAAGGCAGATGCACAAACCGAGTCGTTGTTTGAGGCGGGATACAGTGTGGGTGATACTGCGAAGGCGTTATTCCCCGGTGGCGTGGAGGTAGTGTTTGACAGTGGTGATTTTCACGGAATGACAGAGAAGACGAAGGCGCTCATCGAAGAGGGTGCTGAGGTGATCTACGAAGCGACTTTCAAGGAGCGTGCTATCTTTGCTATGGCAGATATACTGGTCAAAAACGGCGATGCATGGGATATGTACGAAGTCAAAGCTTCCACAAAAGTCAAAGAGTATCATCGAAACGATGCGGCAATTCAGTGGTATGCCCTCTCAAATGCCATCTCCCTGAACCGTGCTTATATCGTCCATATCGACAACCGTTATGTCAGAGTCGGTGCGCTGGATGTCAATTCACTTTTTAAGATCGTGGATGTCACAGAAACCGTCAAAGAGCGACAGTCCGCTATCGTACCAAATCTGGAACAGATAAGAGAGATGCTGCAAAGTGATATGCCGGATATCGACATAGGCGGGCATTGCAAAGACCCGCATCTATGCGATTTTTACAAACATTGCTGGCAACATATACCCTCTCCCTCCGTCTTTAACCTCCATCGGATGAGTGCAAAACAGAAGTTTGGCTTATATCGTCAGGGGATAGTCGGCTATCCTGATATTTCAGATGATGTGATACTAAACGGTATGCAACGGGTACAGGTCGATACTGCCAAAACCGGCATACCGCATATCGACAAATCTGTTATTCAGGCATTTTTGGAAACGCTTGTATATCCGATACACTTTTTTGATTTTGAAACGTTTCAAAACGCCATACCCAGATTTGACAGGCAAAGCCCCTATGAACAGATACCTTTTCAGTATTCACTCCACATACTTCATGAAGACGGCAAACTGGAACACAAAGAGTTCCTTGGCGATGAAAACAGCGACCCCAGAGATGCTCTTATAGCACAGATGTTGAGAGATATACTGCCGACAGGAAGCATTGTCGCGTACAATCAATCTTTTGAGAAAAAAGTCATCAAAAAACTGGCGGCGTTCAAGCCCGCACGAAAAGAGGCGCTGTTAGCCCTCAATGAAAGATTTGTGGACTTGATAGTACCTTTTAGAAAAAGAGGTTATTACCATCCCGATTTTAACGGAAGTTTCTCTTTAAAATCTGTCCTTCCCGCACTTTTCCCGGACGATGAGGAACTCGACTACAAAAAGCTGGATATTCAAAACGGCGGTATGGCGATGGATACTTTCGCAAATCTTCACCGTTTAAAAGACAAAAGCAAAAGAGAAGAGATAAGATCCGCGTTACTGGCATATTGTCGTCTGGATACACTGGCGATGGTAAAGCTTTTGGAAAAGCTAGGGGGTCTTCATGGCGTATAAACACGACTATGACAAGATCCTGACCAGGCTGGTCAATACACTTTCCAAACTCAACAACGGCGAAGCACTTTCAACCACAGAGCTGGCAAAAGAGTACAATGTCAGTGAAAGAACCATACGAAGAGATTTTAATGAACACCTTATCAATTTTCCTATCTATAAAGACGGTAAAAAGTGGAAGATGAAGGAGGGATTTCGGCTGGAAAAAATAGCTTCTCTGGAAGATACTGTCGTTTTAAATATTATCGAAGGGCTGGTAGAGGGAAGCAGTGGAAAATTTTCCCAAAAAGCCAAAAAACTGCTCGCAAAGATCAAAAACGAAGAGTACAACCCCATCTATACCAAACTCAATCTCGAAGACATAAGCGACAAGCTTACAGAAGTACAAAAACTCGAATCCGCTATAAAAGGTAAAAATATTATCAAATGCAGTTATGCTTTTGAAGGATACAGCAAAAAGATCGAACTCAAGCCATTGAAAATCGTCAACTATGAAGGCTTTTCGTATCTCGTTGCCCTCGATGCCAGAGACGATACGCTCAAAAAATACTATCTGAAAAATGTGACAAATATTCAAATATTACAAGATCTGTTCATCGTGGAAAATGCACTCGACGAACTGCTTGAAAACTCAATCTCCGTCTGGTTCGAAAGAAAAAACAAGCCCTTTGAAGTCAAGCTCCTCATAGATGCTGAAATCGAAAAATATTTCAGACGCAAACCAATCTCCAAAACACAGAAAATAGTGGCATCTCATGAAGACGGCTCGGTTGAAATAAGCATCTCCATTACCCACGATATGGAAATCATCCCACTTATCAAATACTGGATACCGCATATCAAAGTCATCGAACCGAAGCGGATACAAGATGAGATTGAAAGGGATTTGAGAAAATATTTGAGGTTGTAGAGGGTGGTTACTTTTAATTTTAATATTTATGAAAAAGATTCCTATTAGTATTTTTATCTGTAATAGTCACAATATAATCTGACACAATTCAAGAAAATAAAGCTACAATTTCTCCTGGACAAGAAGTTCAGGAGAGACAATGAATCTGCATACACAAGAGAAAATTATCAAAAATAAGTTAGGTCTGCTCAATTTAGCCAAAGAGCTCGGGAATGTTTCCCGAGCCTGCAAAGTATTCGGCTACAGCAGAGATAGTTTTTATCGCTTTAAAAAGTTGTATGAAGAGTATGGTGAAGAGGGATTGCAAGAAATTTCCCGGAAACAGCCAAATCTAAAGAATCGTGTGCCCAAAGAGGTAGAAGATGCGGTAGTAGCCTTTGCAATTGAATATCCTGCCTACGGACAGGTTCGTGCCAGTAATGAACTAAAAAAGCTCGGTACTTTCATATCTCCCGGTGGAGTGCGCAATATCTGGCTTCGTCATAATCTTCAAACAATAAAACTTCGACTCAAAGCACTGGAAGAGAAAGTCGCCAAAGAGAATCTTATCCTTACTGAAGCACAGGTACAGGCGCTGGAAAAAGCAAAAGAGGAAAAGGTGGCTCACGGAGAGATCGAAACCTTGTTTCCAGGTTATCTCGGTGCCCAGGATACCTATTATGTCGGTAAAATCAAAGGGGTGGGACGGATCTATCAACAGACTTATATCGATACCTTCTCCAAAGTGGTTTTCTGCAAACTTTATGATCGTAAAAATGCCTTGGTAGCGGCGGATTTGCTCAATGACAGGGTATTGCCCTTTTATGAAGAAGAGGATGTCAAACTGCTTCGTATCCTGACGGACAGAGGTACGGAATACAAAGGTTCAAGAGAGCATCATGAGTACGAACTTTATCTCTCAATAGAGGATATCGAACACACCTTTACAAAAGCAAAATCTCCGCAGACCAACGGCATCTGTGAACGTTTTCATAAGACGGTACAGCAAGAGTTTTATGCGGTGACATTTCGAAAGAAAATTTACAAATCAATAGAGGAGCTGCAACATGATTTAGACGAATGGCTACAACACTACAACAATCAACGTACCCATCAGGGTAAAAACTGTGAAGGAATGACTCCTATGGAATGCTTTAAAAAGAGCAAACATCTTGCTCAAATCAAAATGATAGGGTATAATTCCACGGAGTCTGAGGCGATGGCTTCCTAGCCATCTGACACTATATTTCAGGAGAAATTGTAAAGTGTCAGATTAAGTGTTGGCTAGTACAAATAAAAATAGTTTACATACTTGCCTCAATACTGCTCTCTTCAATATAGCTCACTATCCTACACCTCCTCCAGCACCGCATCGTAGGAACAGAGTTTTGTCTCTTTGCGTGAGATCATTTTGGTATTTGCTTCAACGAGAATATCTTTGAATTTTTCGTTCATATACTTTCCTTTTGTGATCTGTAAACTTGCTTACTCCACTTCAATATACTCTAGTTTTCCTGGCTTCGAAGAGCGCAACATCCGCAAAAACTCCTCTTTGCTGTAGCTCTCACTCTCCGGATAGTCGTCCAGCCTCCAGATCTTCAGATCTGATCCGTAATCGATCCTGATCTCCGCTCTTTTGCCTTCGTCTCTGATCCAGAGTAGATACTCTATCTCATCGTGCTCGTCTGGAAAAGTCAGTGTCGCCTCTTTGACAACATACTCCAGCTCATCCGCGGTAAAAAGTGCAGCAATCTCTTTGCGCACCTTCACAAGCTCATTCTTGCTATCGACTCACTGACTGTAACGCTATCACATAATGTCCCGTCTGTCTGGAACTGGTAATCCGTACCATCGATATGGTGATAGAGATAGTACTGTATCTTCCCCCACAAAGGCAGGCAGCCTCCACTCTCTCTGTAATGCACACGTACAATATCCGCCACCTTTTGCAAAACCTCATCCAAAAGCAACGATGCAATCTCTTCGGTGTGCAGGGTAATATGACGCTTCGGCTCCATCGCAGCCATAGAGATGATAGTCTGACCTTTTCGCTTAAATCCGGTATCGACAAAAATATAGGGTGTCATGATTGCTCCTTATGAGCATAATATGACATAAGTGTTTGACAGCTTTATGTCTGGTTTAGAAAGATGATCTTTTTTTTGCAGTAAATTTAAAAGGTGATTTCTTCAGATTTCGACTGTATCAAAATGCTCAAAAGAGGAGGTGCCATCTCGCAGATTTTTTTCCCGGTTGTTCAAAACATTCATATGACACGCAGGGATAAAGCTATTTTTTTCAATATTGATACGCAAATCTTGCCATATTTGTTCCATCATCGCAAGTTTGTCTTCCAGTGCCATTTTCCCGCCAGAGATGGGATAATATTTATCAATATACTTATAAAACATTTGCTTCATAATACTTCTCAATCACATTATACTCATCAACCAGCCCGAACACTGCACAAAATTCTTTGATATTTCGCAGATAACGCAATCTCTCATCTTTTTCAAAACTCTTAAGTTCATGAGGTGTCACTACTTTTTTGATCATCAAAGTCGTCTCTCCTTCACTCTCCAAGTTAACTTGTTCAAAGCCTGCATTTTCATAAAATGTTATGGCATCTTTCTTTGCATCTACTATCTCTATCTTGCATCCTGTCTTTGCCTGGGTTTGCATGGCAAGTATCTCTGCAAATGTCATCATGATAGAGCCGATACCTTTCCCTTGCATCTGGTCAAAAACACAAAGTCTTGTGATTTTTAAGGCTGGTATGACATAGGATAGATTTTAAAGCTTTTAGTGAGTTTTTTAACTTCTGAGCGGGAGAAAGAAGATATCTCTACAAAAGACGGCACTTGTTAAGATGCGGTTTTTCTAGTGAGAGTTTGGATAGACTGTAAAGAGTCGGATAAAGATTTTGACGATCTGCGAAACTGACTCTGTGCTATATGCTTATCTGATAGTATGGTAACTACTTTTTTAGCGTCTTTACCGCTCACGATAACACCAGACTCTTCTTTCGCTTTTGGATTAATGTGTTTAATCGCCATATCTTCTCCTTTCTTGTAGTTCTACCCAACTGCAATATTTATGGGATATTATATCATAAAATCGACCATTTTGAATAGAACTTCTCTTTTAACGTAATATCTCCTTTTCAATCATCTCTATCATCGCATCAAAACGGTAAACAATCGGTACGCCGGTCGGTATTTCCACAATATAACGGGGCTAATCAAAAAGCTCACTGTGCGATCCGATATCGACAAGTTTCAAAATATCATCTTCAATACAATATATTAGCAATAAATCGGGTTTAAGATGACACTCTTTAAATCCTTCATATTTTCCCTGGAGATGGTGGTCAAAATATTTTTTATCCAGCTGAATATTGTTCAGTAACTTATAAACGACATCGATAAAAACCTGTTCTTCACTGTCTCTTAGTCTGCACTTTTTAAAAGAGCGTTTAAATTGATTGGTTTTATCACCGCACCAAATAACTAACTCATACTTTGATGCTGCACTTTCGTCCATATTCTGCGTTAGATTTTCTTGAATTAGCTACGGCTAGTCCTGCGAAAATCTGCCTTGATTATGAACGAAATTGCAGCATCAAAGTATGAGTTAGTTATTTGGTGCGGTGATAACAGCCTTAGCTTCATTTTTTCAAATCTGTCATCAAATCTTCAACTTCGTCGTGATACGTCCCTTCGCTCTCTTTAGCCTCTTTCATCGCCTTTTTTAGCCTGTCTGAAGGCACTTTGATATCAAAAGGCATTCCGCCTTCGAGTCTCACTTTGTTTAAAAATATATTGATAGCATCGGAAAGGTTCAGATTGTACTCTTTTACTATCTCTTTTGCCTCTTCCCATGCACGAGGATCAACTTTGATCGAAGTCTGTTTTCTTGCTGCCATTTTATATCCTTGAGATTGTTGTTTTTAAATATTATACTTCAAATGAATTATATTATCAAGTAAACTTTAGAAGATATTACCCCAGTGTCTCCTTTTCAATCATCTCTATCATTGCATCAAAACGGTAAACAATCGGCACGCCGGTCGGTATCTCCACATTCACAATCTCCTGCGGTGTCAGTTTTTCAATCGCCATCACCAATGCGCGGAGTGAATTGCCGTGGGCACTCACCAATACCGTTGCATCTTTTGCCAGCCAGGGGACAATCGCTTCATGAAAGTAGTTGAGTGTGCGTACCTGCGTATCTCTGAGAGATTCTGAACGTGGCAATACTGAGCGATCCAGTGCGGCATATTTGGGGTCGTTGTGGGGAAGTCTGGGATCTCCCGGCTGCAGCGGCGGGGGTGGTGTGGCATATCCACGGCGTACCGCCAGAAAAGCTTTCTCTCCCACCTCTTTGCGAATGGCGTCTTTGTTGTGCTGCTGCCACGCTCCGTAATGGCGTTCGTTGAGTTTCCAGCTTTTGATGCAGTCGGTATGCTCCCAGACCATCTCCCGCAGGGCTATTTGTGCCGTATGAATCGCACGTTTGAGCCAGGAGGTGAAGCAGATATCGGGGAAGAGGCTGTTTTTGTAAAGGATTTTCCCCGCTTTTTGCGCCTCTTCTCGCCCCTCCTCACTCAGGTCGACATCTGTCCACCCTGTAAAAAGGTTCTCTTTGTTGTAGATACTCTGCCCGTGACGGAGCAAAACCAGTTTGCCCATCTCAGTCCATTTTCCCGGCGACATAATCC
>JALWRO010000080.1 GCA_027080605.1 Campylobacterales bacterium | reverse complement strand
ATATAGAACTGGTAGCGGTTAACGATACGACAGATCGTGAAATGACAAAATATCTTTTAAAATATGACAGCGTGCACGGTACGTTTGATGATACGGTTGAAATTCTTGAAGATGATTATATGCAGATTGGTAAATCGAAAGTAAAGTTTCTCAATGACAGAGATCCTAAAAATCTCGATTTTGCCAAGTATGGCGCGGAAGTGCTTCTGGAGTGTACGGGTGCTTTCTATACGCAGGAGAAATCACAGCCGTATATTGACAAAGGGATTAAAAAAGTACTCTTTTCCGCCCCTGCAAAAGATAAAGAGACACCGACATTTGTGATGGGTGTGAATGAACATGAATATGCGGGGCAGAAGATTGTTTCCAATGCCAGTTGTACGACCAATTGTCTGGCTCCGGTGACTAAAGTGATTGATGATGCGTTTGGGATTGAAAAAGGTTTGGTAACTACGGTACACTCCTATACGAATGATCAGAATATTTTGGATGTTAAACATAAAAAAGATCCGCGTCGTGCACGTGCTGCTGCTGTGAATATGATTCCAACGACGACGGGTGCCGCTAAAGCGATAGGATTGGTAATGCCACACCTTCAGGGAAAACTTAACGGGCAGTCTATCCGTGTACCGACCCCGGATGTCTCTATGATCGATTTGAATGTCATCGTCAAAAAAGAGACAACGAAAGAGGAAGTCAATGCAGCATTTGAAGCGGCACAAAACGGTAAGATGAAAGATTATATTCTTGTAGATTATGACAAACGTGTCTCTTCAGATTTTATCGGTTGTCCGATCAGTGCTATTGTGGCAGGAGATTTGACACAGGTGGTTGACGGTAACTTTGTCAAAGTCATGGCATGGTACGACAACGAGTGGGGCTACAGTTGCCGCTTGATCGATATGGCTGCGCATATTGCAAAATCATAAAGGAAATTAATGAAACTATTATCTGTGAAAGATTTGGAGTTAGATGGGCAACGTGTACTAATCCGATGTGACTTTAATGTTCCGATGGATGAGTTCGGTAATATCAGTGATGACAGAAGAATTCGCTCCGCATTGCCGACAATTCGCTACTGTCTTGATCATGACTGTAAGATTATTCTGGCAAGTCACTTCGGACGTCCGAAACCGGGTGAATGGAATGAAGAGAAAGACTCATTGAAGCCTATTGCCAAAAGATTGCACTCTTTGTTGAAAATGGATATTAAGATGGCGGAAAATGTTGTTGGTGATGATACGATTGAAATTGCCCAAAACCTGGAAGAGGGTGAGATTCTTCTGTTGGAAAATCTCCGCTATAATCCCGGTGAAACGGCAAATGATGACAAATTTGCGGAGAGACTGGCTTCTATGGCAGATTTTTATATCAATGATGCATTTGGTGCGAGTCACCGGAAACATGCTTCTATTTTTGCATTGCCGGCGCATTTTGACAGGCATCATAAAGCAGCGGGCTTTTTGATGCAAAAAGAGGTTAACTTTTTCTATAAATCTGTGATGTCCCCGATTCGTCCTTTTGTAGCAGTTGTCGGGGGAAGCAAGGTATCCGGAAAATTGCAAGCGCTTGTCAATCTGGTGGATAAAGTCGATAAGTTGATTATCGGCGGGGGTATGGCATTTACATTTTTGAAAGCGCAGGGGTATGAGGTTGGTAAATCGCTGGTGGAAGATCATTTGATCGAAGATGCAAAAAAAATTATCTACCGTGCGATGGGAAGAGGTGTAAAACTCTATCTTCCGGTGGATCTGGTGGTTGCACCGGAGTTCAGTGAAACTGCGCCGGTGAAATACTTGCCTATTCAGGAAATTCCTGCTGACTGGATGGGACTGGATGTCGGTCCTGCGACAAACAGACTCTTCCGTGAAGCGCTCAATGATGCACAGACAATTCTCTGGAACGGTCCGATGGGTGTTTATGAGATGGATAAATACTCCAAAGGCTCTTTTATGATGAGTCACTACATAGCCGAGTCCCATGCAACGACAATTATCGGTGGTGGTGATACGGCGGATGTGGTACAGCGTGCCGGTGATATCGATGAGATGACGTTTATCTCTACAGGTGGTGGTGCGAGTCTTGAGTTGCTGGAAGGGAAAATGCTTCCGGGTATCGAAGCGGTAAAGGCATAAAAGATGATTATCGCTTCCAATTTTAAAACCAACCATACACGACAGAGTACGTGTGCATATCTTGACACGTTACAGCAATTCACAGAAAAAAGCGGAAGCAGACAAGATATATTGGTTTTTCCACCTGCAACGGCACTGGATCGTTTCAGCGTTGCGTCAAATATCAGAGTCGGTGTGCAAAACGCCTACCCGGTGGATAAAGGTTCGTTTACGGGGGAAATTGGTCTGGAACAGATCGATGAGTTCGGTTTGCGGACTATCCTTATAGGTCACAGTGAGAGACGTCATATTTTTGGAGAAACGCAGGCGTTGTGCGCGAAGAAATATGATTATTTCAAATCGAAGGGGTTTGAGATTGTCTATTGTATCGGTGAGCCGGAAGAAGTGCGTAAAGCGGGAATCGATGCCGTGGTAGACTATAACCTCGAGCAACTGGAGGGTATCGATTTAAGTTATGAGAAACTGATTGTTGCCTATGAACCGGTATGGGCGATTGGTACAGGCTTGAGTGCCAGTGTAGCGCAGATTGATGAAACCCATAGACGATTACGAGAGACAATCAAAGCGCCGTTGCTTTACGGCGGTAGTGTGAAGCCTGAAACAACCAAAGAGATTCTGGAAATCGAAAACTGTGACGGTGTGCTGGTTGGTACAGCAAGCTGGAATGTGGACAACTTTTGCCGTATGATTGAAATAGCGGATAGTTTATAGCTGCCGTTTATGAGGGAGGCTCATCGTTTGAGTCCTTCTTCCTCTTCCTTTTTATACAAACTCTTGGATATAATTGCTATTTGATTTTAAAAGAGGTAACTTCATGAACTTGTTTGACAAAGACAATAGATTTAATTTGGCTAATATTGTGACTTTTTCCAATATTTCACTGGGGATTGTTGCGATGTACTTTATTCAGGAAGGCAATTTTACGATTGCGATTATTTTGGCATGGATTGCCGGTGCTTTTGATATTCTCGATGGAAAAATCGCCAGAAAGTACAACCTTTCATGTGAGTTTGGTGTACAGTTGGATTCGTTTGCCGATTTTATCTCTTTTGTTGTCATGCCTTCATTTTTACTCTTTTATGCATTGGACAAGCACAATAACCTGGAACTTTTGATAGCGGGAGCGGTTTTTATCTACTATATTATCAGTGGACTACGCCGTTTGATTGAGTTCAATCTTAAAAGTGAAGCCGGTACAGTCACCAAATATTTTGAGGGAGTACCTACACCGCTGGGTGCAATACTGCTTTGGGTGTTGTATCTGTTATATAGTTATGATATTGTCAGCAATTTTTATATGATTTTACTTTTGGTAGTGGCGATAGCCTATTTGCTCAACTCGAAAGTAAAGATACCGCATCCCTGATCTTCATGAAAACAATCTTAAGTTTTACGACTGGTGAGGATACAAACTATTTCATTTTAGTTTTATCTGTTTCCTTTTAAAAAGGAAGAAAAACATAGGTAAAATCTCGGAAAACCCCCTGAATTATTGACTTTCCAGACTTTATATAGTATACTCCCGGTTCAAATTTGCGTCAGATTAGCGTCTGACAAGTTCTTTTAAGGGAAATTGATGGAAAAAATTAGACTTAAGCTCAAGGCTTATGATCACAGAGTTTTAGACAGATCTGTTGCAGCTATCGTCGATGCTGTCAAGAGAACAGGTGCAGAAATCAGAGGTCCGATTCCTCTGCCTACAAAGATCAAAAAGTACACGGTACTGAGATCTCCTCACGTTAACAAAGATTCACGCGAACAATTTGAAATGCGAATGCATGCAAGACTTATCGACATCGTTTCAGCAACGACTGATACAGTTGATTCACTGATGAAACTTGACCTGGCTCCTGAAGTCAACGTCGAAGTCAGAGCGATGAAATAAGGAATAGATGATGGAATATATAGTAGAGAAAATCGGAATGACGAGAACAGTGACTGTACCGGCAGTTCCTGTAACACTTGTAAAGATTGTTGAAGCAAAAGTTTGTGAAGTTGACGATAACAAAAAAGCGATTGTCGCTTACAGTAACGGCAAGTCAACCAACAAAGCGGTAGCAGGTCAGCAAAAAAAATATAATCTCTCTTCAGAGTTTAATAAGTTCATGACACTGACAGTGGCAAATGCGGAAGCGGGTGATCTGGATACAGCACCTTTGGCAGATGCACAGATTGTCAAAAGTACGTTTAACTCCAAAGGTAGAGGTTTCAGCGGTGCGATCAAAAGACACGGTTTTGCCGGCGGTCCGGGAGCACACGGTTCGAGATTTCACAGAAGAGTCGGTTCAATCGGTAATGCTGAGTGGCCAGGTCGTGTTCAAAAAGGCAGAAAAATGCCAGGACACTACGGTAATACAAAAATAACAGTCAAAAATGAGATCGTTTCATTTGATCCTGAAACCGGTATTGTTGCGCTTAAAGGTGCGGTACCAGGGGCAAACGGAGCATTAGGTAAGATAAGGATAGTAAAATGAGTAAAGCAATCGTACTAGATAACAATCTTGGCAAAAGCGGCGAAGTTGAACTTCCGGCTGCTTTTCTTGAGGCGAACCCGCACAACTTATACCTATATGTAAAATCTTACCAGGCAGCTTTGAGAGCAAATACTGCTAAGACAAAAACAAGAGCGGAAGTAAGCGGTGGTGGTAAAAAACCATGGGCTCAGAAAGGTAGAGGCGGTGCACGTGCCGGTTCAAACAGGTCACCTATCTGGGTAGGCGGTGGTGTTTCTCACGGTCCAAAAAACAACAGAAATTATAATCAAAAAATCAACAAAAAACAGAAGCGTGCTGCGCTTGAGTGTGCCATTGCAGAAAAAGCGAATAACGGCAAACTGTTTGTAGTTGAGACGGTTGCGGTTGAATCCGGTAAAACCAAAGATGCGGCAGCAATCATCAAAACACTTGGTGTAAGAGATGCACTAGTTGTCAAAGATTTGATTGATGAGAAAAGTTTTTATGCGTTCAGAAATCTTCCAAATGCATATTTGGTAGAGCCAAATGAACTTAACGCTTATACAGCAAGTGCGTTTGATGCAATTGTGATTGAAAAAAGTGTTTTTGAACAATTAACAAAAGAGGGCTAAGATGGCAGATATTACAGATATTAAATCAATTTTATACACTGAGAAAAGTTTAGGCCTTCAGGAAGACGGTGTTGTAGTAATACAAACAAGTCCAAGAATGACTAAAAACGGTTTAAAAGAAGTTTTAAGAGAGTATTTCGGTTTTGTTCCATTGAAAGTGAACTCAATGAGAATGAGCGGAAAAGTCAAAAGATTCAGAGGTGTCGAAGGTAAGCGTGAAGATTACAAAAAATTCTACGTGAAATTGCCTGAAGGCGCGAAAATAGAAAGTTTGGAGGTATAACATGGCGATTAAATCATACAGACCTTATACGCCTTCACGAAGATACATGACCGGTCTGGATTCGAGTGATATTACTGCGAAGCCAAGTGTACCGAGTCTTCTGAAAACACTTCCAAGAAGCGCGGGTAGAAACAGCAACGGTAGAATCACTTCACGTCACAGAGAAGCGGGTGCAAAGAAAAAATATAGAATTATCGATTTTAAAAGAAGAAAATTCGGTATTCCCGGGACAGTAACAGCAATCGAATACGATCCGTACAGAAATTGTCGTATTGCGTTGATTACTTATGCTGACGGTGAGAAACGATATATTATCCAGCCTTCCGGTATTAAAGTAGGTGACAAGATTGAAGCGGCAGAAGCGGGTCTTGATATCAAACCGGGTAATGCAATGAAACTGAAAAACATTCCTGTCGGTACAATTATCCACAACATCGAGATGAAACCGGGTAAAGGCGGTCAAATTGCAAGAAGTGCCGGCGGTTATGCACAGTTGATGGGTAAAGAGGAGAAATATGTCATTCTCAGACTTCCAAGTGGTGAGATGAGACAAATTCTTTCTGAGTGTATGGCGACAATCGGTACTGTCGGTAACGAAGACTGGGCAAATGTTGTTATCGGTAAAGCCGGTCGTAACAGACACCGAGGTATTCGTCCTCAGACACGTGGTTCCGCAATGAACCCAATCGATCACCCGCATGGTGGTGGTGAAGGTAAAACCAATGCGAGCAGACATCCTGTTTCTCCATGGGGTATGCCGACCAAAGGTTATAAAACCAGACGCAAAAAAGCGAGTGATAAACTCATTATTTCTAGAAAAAAAGGAAGATAGATGGCTAGAAGTCTAAAAAAAGGTCCATTTGTTGATGATCACTTGATGAAAAAAGTGCTCAAAGCACAGGAAAGTGGCGATAAAAAACCTATCAAAACCTGGTCAAGAAGAAGTATGATTCTTCCTGACATGATCGGTTTGACGATCACTATCCACAACGGAAGAAATTTTGTTCCTGTATATATTACAGAAAACCATGTCGGGTACAAACTGGGTGAGTTTGCTCCTACAAGAACATTTAAGGGTCACAAAGGCTCTGTACAAAAGAAAATAGGATAAGGGTGAGAGATGAGTAAAGCAACATTAAAATTTATCAGACTTTCCCCTACCAAAGCGAGACTGATCGCCAGAGAAGTACAGGGTATGAATGCTGAAATGGCATTGGCGGCTTTGGAGTTCATGCCAAACAAAGCAGCGGGAATTATCTCAAAAGTGATCGCTTCAGCAGTAGCGAACGGTGACTATGAACCGGAAGAGGTGACAATCCTTTCATGCAGAGTGGACAAAGGTCCTGTGCTTAGAAGATTCAGACCAAGAGCAAGAGGTTCCGCTTCCAGAATTCTCAAACCAACCGCACATATTATGGTAGAGGTTGGAACAGTGGTTGAAACTAAAAAAGAAGCACTTGCAAAAGAAGCAAAGAAAACAGCTCCTAAAACGGAAGCGAAAGAAGCGCCAAAAGCAGAGAAAAAAGCTGCTGCAAAAAAAGCACCGAAAGCAGTAGATTTGAATGATCTTAAACTGCTTTCCGGTGTTGGACCTGCAATGGAAAAGAAACTGCACGCTGAAGGTGTTACTTCAATCAACCAAATCGCTGAAATGACAAAAGAGCAAATCGCAGAACTCGATGCTAAAATCGGTGTCAAGGGTAAAATCGAAGATACATGGCAAAAAGAAGCGCAAGAGCTAATTAAAAATAATGAGAAGGAGTCTTAAAGATGGGTCAGAAAGTTAATCCTATTGGTCTAAGACTTGGGCTAAACAGAAACTGGGATTCAAGATGGTATCCATCTTCTGAGACTGCTGTGGCTAATGTCGGTGAAGACCATAAAATCAGAACTTTTATTAAAAAAGAGTTGTATTACGCAGGTGTGAGCCAGATTATTATCGAAAGAACCGCGAAAAAACTTCGTGTGACTATTGTAGCGGCTCGTCCCGGTATTATTATCGGTAAAAAAGGTGCTGACATTGAAAAACTGAGAGAGAAGCTGAACAAGCTGATCGGTAAAAGTGTCAATGTAAACATCAAAGAAGAAAGAAAACCGCAGGCTTCTGCGCAGCTCGCTGCAGAAAATGTCGCAACACAGCTTGAAAGACGTGTTGCTTTTAGACGTGCGATGAAAAAAGTGATTCAGGGTGCAATGAAAAGCGGTGCCAAAGGTATAAAAGTTCAGGTAGCCGGTCGTCTCGGAGGTGCTGAGATGGCAAGAACCGAGTGGTATCTTGAAGGACGTGTTCCGCTTCATACACTCAGAGCCAGAATCGATTACGGTTTTGCAGAGGCTCATACAAC
>JALWRO010000079.1 GCA_027080605.1 Campylobacterales bacterium | reverse complement strand
GTGCATTACACCCGGAAACCCGTGATGCGCTTCAGGCATTTGAACAGCGGGTAGGGACAATAGCCAATACGCATGAAATGCTACTTCATGAAGAGGGACATGAACTTGTAGAGATGAAACCCTATATGCAAAACCTTTGCAGTGATTTGATGGACGCGTTTGCGAAAGAGCGGATCGTGTACGAGTGCAGCAGTGATGTTAAGTTGCCTTTGAGAGAAGCGGTGTATATCGGCTTGATTGTGAATGAGCTGGTGACAAATATTTTTAAACACGCCACACTTGATGCTGAAACTGTTGTTACGATTGTACTGAAACAGGAGGAGAATGGGTATCTTTTGCAAGTAAAAGCGCCGTCACGATCGGATATAAAAGCTGTAAACGGCAGTGGTCTCGGGATGGTTATTGTCAAAACACTGGTCGAAGAGCAGCTGGGAGGTACGCTTAAAAGCGATCACAACGACAAAGATACAACTACAATAAGGTTTCGATTATGAAGCGTGTAATGATTGTCGAAGATGAGAGTCTTGTTGCCCTGGAAATTTCCGAAGCAGTAGCACAGTACGGTTTTGAAGTTGTGGGTATTTGCCCGGACGGTGCATGTGCCGTGGCTATGGCAGACGAAGCGAGACCGGATCTGGTTCTGATGGATATCCGGATCAAGGGAGAGACAGACGGTATAGAAACGGCACAAAAGATACTGCAGAAACACCGGATTTCAGTGATTTTTGTGACCGCTTTTTCAGATGAAAAACATATCGAAAGCGCTGTTTCGCTCAATCCACTGGGATATTTGGTCAAACCGATTCGAACTGCTGAACTCTATGCGTTACTGAAGATGGCAGATTTGCAACAGAGTGAGGTATTGCGGGGTGATTTGATCCTCGATATGCACTTTAGTATCGAAACGCAAACAGCACTTTTAATTAAAGACGGCAATTATGTACCACTCACCAAAAAAGAGCATCAATTCTTACAACTTCTGCTGAAACATAAAAACGGCATTGTCTCGATCTATGAGATGGAGCTTTCCCTGTGGCCGGACAAATCGCCCAACGCCAGCACGCGGCGTTCACTTGTCAACCGGCTCCGGGCAAAACTTGATAACCGCTTTCTCGAAACCGTACACTCTGAAGGATACAGACTCTCTTTTTAACATTTGCAACGTTTTTGGGACGTTGATATCTTAAAATTACACTATTAGTTTATCAATAAAAGGAGCGTATTATGAAAAAGAGAACAGTAGCCGTAGCTTTAGGGTTAGCCGTATTGCTGGTAAGCGGATGTGGCGGGGGCGGTTCGACTGGTTCCGGACAAGCCGGTAACAACGGTTCTGCAGGGCAGAATAACCCGGGGAACAGTGGTTCCGGACAACTCCAGGATCTGCTTTCGCAAGTAGATGTGCGCAGTGATCTGAGTGGGAAAACAGTCAAAGTGAGTGATCCGCAGAATACAAGCGCCCTGTTTAAAGAGAACTATTTTGTTTTTTCTCCAAATAACCATGTAAAATTTGTTCAAAACAGCGATGACGGGGATCAGCGTGTTTATGAAGGTACCTATGAAGTAAAAACATATCCCGGTTTTGGAAATGTCATCGAAGTGAGTTATACAAAAAGTGATGGGACACCTGCGAACACGATGATCTATCTTGATGACAACTATCATGTGAAAGACAAACAGTTAAATGTATTTCCTGCACAGGTATATACAAATGAAAATAACGGTCTTGTCCTGCAGAATAATAAGCCTGTAGTCGGCGCTAATGCTCTTACCGTGATAACACCTGATGATGTTAAAGGGTATACTATCTCTTCAAATGAAGCCGTCACCGGTAGTGGTACTTTTAGCGTGCATCAAACGATTGTTACTACTTTTAAGTGTGACGGCAGTTTTACAGAGACGATTACAAATAGTATGAGCGGGCAAAACACCGTAACGACGACAACTGGAACCGATGTATCGGTCGATGCAGATTCATTAACCTGGAGTGGTACGAACAATAATGGCGAAAGTTCAAGTGATTCGATAGGACTCGATTCCAATCATCAGATTGTCGCGGGCAGAAACTGTTACGAAGTTGGTGGCAGCGGTACTGGAGAAGAGTGTGCGAACCATCTCTATGTGAAAACGATTACCAAAGATACAACTTGCCAGTAAAAAGCTATTTTTGCTCCCGGCACCTCGTTGGGAGTACATATTCACACTGCGTGTATCGGGACTCAAATAGCCCAAAAATTAATATAGAGGTGATTACCATCTCTATATTGTTAAAAAGTAATAAGAAGTTATATATTTAATATATTTTTAAATTTATGCTATACTTCAGCTATGAAAATATTACTGCTGGAAGATGACGAAATACTCTGCGAAAGTTTGCAGGAGTATCTTGTGGGTGAAGGGTTTGATGTCGATGTTGCACATGACGGGGAGCAGGTCTATGATCTTACTTTCGGGAATCGCTACGATCTTTATATCTTCGATATCAATGTTCCCAAAGAGAACGGTTTTGACGTACTCAAACAGCTCAAAGCCGCCGATGACACTACCCCGACTATCTACATCACCGCGCTGACTGATATCAACTCTATCTCCAAAGGATTTGAGCTGGGGGCGGAGGACTACATCAAAAAGCCTTTCGATCCCGAAGAGCTGGTAATTCGCATCAAGAGCAAATATTGCAAAATCGAAGAGAATACAATACGATATAAAGATATCGTTTACGATACCCGTACCAAAGTTTTGCAAAAGGGGGATGAGACGATCGGGCTTGGAGAGGTGCAGCTGGCACTGTTTCATGAACTGATCACCAATATGGGTAAAATCGTCTCTTCCTATACATTGCTTGATTTGCTCGAACAACCTAATCCAAACGCACTGCGTGTCAATCTTGCAAAGCTCAAATCGAAACTTGGTCTGGAGATCAAAAATATTCGTGGTCAGGGGTATATGCTTGAAAAAGTATGAACTCGAGTCGCTGCTCAAAAGCTTTCTGCTTTTCTTTACGTTGCAGATGATATTGCTCTTTGTGATTGCGATGCAGCAGTATCGTCAGGAGCGGCGTACGATAGACGAGCAGGTGTTTAACCGCATGAAGATTTGCAGTTTCGATCTCAAGTGTGAAGGGTTGCAACTGGACTTCGTCCCCAAAACCGGGAAGGAAAAAGTCCAGAGACTTTACAAAAAGGGGAATCTTTATACCTATTTTGATGTGCCCACTGCCGATGGATATTTGCTGAAAGTGATGCTGCCCAAACCGGTGTATGCAAAGATGCTTACGGATCTTCGAAACGATTTGGCAAAAAAGTTTCTCTTTTATGCGTTTTTGATTGCACTACTGTCATTTCTCTTTTCCCTCTATGCGCTCAGACCGCTTAAAAAAGCACTGGAACTTAACGAAGAGTTTGTCAAAGATATGCTTCATGATATCAACACTCCGATAAGTTCTCTGGTGGTCAATTTTAAACTCTTTCAAAAAGAGATCGGTCAAAATCGGAAGATTGAGCGTATGCAGTCTAACATTTCGACAATTCTTTCGCTCCAGAATAATCTTACCACTTTTTTGGACGATTCGCCTCTGCAAAAGGAGAGATTTGGATTGCAGCAGACGGTGAGGGAGAGGATTGAGCATTTTCGTACACTTTATCCAAAAATCTCTTTTCTGGTCGAAGTTGATGACTATACACTCGAGGCTAATCGGGATGCTTTCGTGCGAATTATCGATAATATTCTTAGCAATGCATGCAAATATAATGATCAGGATGGTACGGTACAGGTAGTGATGCAAGCATATCTTTTGCTAATCAAAGACAGCGGGAGGGGGATCGAAAACGTGAAAAAAGTATTTGAGCGTTACTATAAGGAAAGCGACCGTGGGCTTGGCATCGGTATGCATATCGTCAAAAAGCTGTGTGACGCGCTGGGAATCGGGATACGCATCGAGAGTCAAAAAGGTAAAGGAACGATTGTGGCACTTGACCTTGGGAAGGTAATAGTTAAGTAATGTTTTTTATGTATGATACAATAAAAAACGGGGAATGATATGAAAAAGAGACTTTTGACCCTTTTACTGATGGTGCCCATGCTGTTGGCAGCTGCGCAGAGTGATCTCGCATCCAAAATTGCCAGGCTGCAAAATGCGCCAAAATCGGAGCGTTTCAAGCTTATGAACCAGATCAAACGCGAATTGGCGAGAATGAATTCCGAGCAACGAAGCAAAGCGATGCGCAAACTCCGTGCTTCGATGCATGGTGGTGATCAGGCAGGACAGCATAACGGGAAACATGGACAAGCACATCGATCCGGGATGATGCACGGCAGAGAACACAACGGTATATTGCCGCAGCGACAGGAGATGATGCCGCACCATCAGACACCCTCACCTGCACGAGGAGGCAATGAACATCGTCCAATCCCACAAACACGACCCGAACCGAATAATCAAATGCACCATCATAAAAAATAGGGGAGAGTGTTTAATTTGAAAAATATTTTGGTGATGCTGTTTTTTCTGGCAGGTACGTTGACACACGCGGCATTTATCGATGATGATCTGGATGGTGTAGCAAACGAAGATGATCGCTGCCCAAATTCTGCTTTGACGGATATCGTCGATGCCTATGGATGTGCGGTTGAAAAAGTGACTTTCAAAAAAGAGCACCATTTTGATATCAGTGTCGGATATCTCTATGCGAAAGTGGATGCAAACAGTTCCCAAAACGCCAAAAGCCTTTCCGTCGGATACTATTACGGAGACTTCAGCGCCTGGCTTTATACATCTGACTACAACCTGCAAAGCGGCGAAAGCGGTATCGATGATACGACGTTGGCTTTGTACTACCGCTGGAAGCAGCCGACATACACCTTCAAAGCAGGTGCCGGCGGATATATCCCGACTGAGAGTCAAAACGGAAACAATACGGACTATTTTGTCACGGCACGGGTTGTACACTATGCCGGCTTCTATGACATCGCCGCTGAGTATCAGCATACCTTTATGCAGGATGACGCTACGACAGACAGCGACCGCCTGACACTTTCGACGGGGTATGCTTTTACCCCTAAGTCCTATGCTTCACTTTCATATACAGAACAAAGTTCCATTTACGAAGAAGAAGCGAACCTGCGCACGCTTTCTCTCTACGTAAACCGCTTCATGAACGAACACTGGTATGTTTCTGCCGAGTTCTCCAATGGGCTTAGTGATAGCGCCATGGATTTTTCAGGCTCGTTGAATGTGGGGTACTTCTTTTAATATTTTTCCCAATTTTCCAAAACTTCATAATTTATTCATAAAATTATCTAATAATACAGCATCAAAAAATCACAAAGGATATGCGATGCGTATACAAAACAGTATGATTTGTTCATTGGTCCTGACGGCGTTATTTGTGGGTGGATGTGGCAGTGATTCCAGTGGCGGAAGTCCAGATGGTAGTGAATATTCAGATGTTCGACTTGACGGTGATTATATCAAAAAACATGATGATGAAAAATCCCAGAAGGAAGAGAGTGGTGAACAGACAAGTAATAACAGTGGAAACAACCAAAACGGCGGCGGGGGTGAAACAAGTTCGGGTGGTACCACGATACCCACAGCCAGTGGCAAATACCGCCTGCTAGCCTGGAATGATTTAGGCATGCACTGCATGGACGGCAACGACTACTCCGTCTTTTCAATACTGCCACCCTATAACACGCTCAATGCACAGTTAGTTGAGCGTCGTGACGGTGATGCGAAGAAGATATCGTCAGGGGTGAGAATTACCTACGAAGCAGTACCTGCACTAAACGGCAAATGGAATACAGTCAGCAGCACGAAGACCAACTTCTGGCAATATACCCAAAAACTTTTCGGCGCCAATCTGGCAAAAGATATCGGACTCAAAGGCTATCCTGTGCAAAGCAAAACCCCGCAAGCGATGGAGTATCAGAGCGCGCATGAATGGTGGATTGCCGAAGGAATTCCGACCGTACCGCAAAACGACGACGGATCGACGAACCATTATCCGATGGTTAAAGTCGTAGCCAAAGATATGCAGGGCAATCTGCTTGCGTCTACAACCACGGTACTTCCCGTCAGTGATGAGATGGATTGTCGCAAATGTCATGCCTCCAACACAAACCCGGATGCCAAACCGACAGCAGGCTGGGTCAACCTTCCGGACAGCCAGAAAGATTACAAATACAACATCCTCAGGCTTCATGATGATGAAAATGACATATCCTCCTATCTTGCGGCACTGAAAGCGAAAGGGTATAACTATCAGCCTTCACTCTATGAGACGGCACAAAGCGGTACACCCGTATTGTGTGCATCTTGTCACCAAAGCAATGCATTGCCGGGGACAGGTGTAACCGGCGTTCCGCCGCTGACTGAAGCGATTCACAGTAAGCATGCCAATGTTACCGATCCGCTTAACGGTCAGAAGCTTGATAACCAGGCTAACCGAAACGCTTGTTATACCTGCCACCCCGGTGCAACAACACAGTGTCTCAGAGGCGCGATGGGTAATGCCAAAAATTCCGACGG
Source organism: Campylobacterales bacterium (assembly GCA_027080605.1). Classification (GTDB taxonomy): domain Bacteria; phylum Campylobacterota; class Campylobacteria; order Campylobacterales; family QNZT01; genus QNZT01. The sequence continues at coordinate 1,333 of JALWRO010000079.1, read as the reverse complement.
CACAATGAAAATGCAGTGCCAGAGTTGTCACGGAGGTATGAGTGCCGTAGGAAAGAAAGGACGTGAGGGATGGCTTGACGAGCCAAACTGTCAGTCGTGTCACCAGGACGGTCACCGATATACCGAAGCGGTTACAGATTTCGCAACGGGAACACTGCGTGCGGCACTTGACAACCGTTTTGCGACCAATCCGGATACCCCTGTCAAAGGTAAATCGCTCTACCGTTTCAGTACAGGGCATAAAGGGATGCAGTGCAGCGCCTGTCACGGTTCGACCCATGCGGTCTATCCGACAGCCAGAGAAGAAGACAATCTGCAAAGTAAAAGTGCACAGGGACATGCCGGTACGATCAACGACTGTACAGCATGCCACCTGACGGTACCCAGAACCGCAGACGGAGGACCGCACGGTATGCATACGGTCGGACAGGATTGGGTGAAGATGCATGAAGATGTCGCCGAGAAAAACAGCGCTTCATGTCGGGCATGTCACGGTGCGGATTATCGGGGAAGTGTACTTTCCAAAACATTTGCCGCACGTACCTTCTCGGTCGAGCACGGCACCAAAACATTTGCCAAAGGGCACATGGTCAGCTGCTATGATTGTCACAACGGTCCCGGAGGGGATTAATCCGAAGTATATCGTACCTTGGTATTTTTGAGCTTTGCGCCACGTTTTTCAACAGTTTTTGTGAAAAACGTGGCGTAGTGAATGCGAAGCAGGATAATCGTTTAAGAAAACTTAATCGTCGTCTTTTTCCTTCTCTTCCCCGAATGTTTTTTTCAACCCCTCGATCAGCAGCGCTTTTTCCTGCTTGCTGAGTCTTGCTTCCGGATGCGCGAGCAGATAGGGTTTGAGTGGCATCTCTCCCTCTTCCAGCTCTTCAGCGGCATCTTCTCCCTCATTCTTTTTCTGATGCCCCCATGCGGAGATGTTGAAATGCTCCCTCCCCTCGACGACATCATGATAGATCAGCCAGGATACGGGAGCGATGTTGCTGTACCAGGGCCATTTCGTTTCATGTGAGTGGCAGTCGCCGCAGGCACGCATAAAAAGTGCGCGTGTTTGCGGTGAATCCCAGTTTGGTTCCGCTATGACGGGCGGGTTGGTATGATCTTTCCCGTAAGGGATAAATTGAATTGCAACCAAAAGCAGCAGTGTAATTATGATGAACTTTTTCATGGTTCTCTCCTTCTTTTTTGTAATTGTATCATAAATTCTTATACATGGCAGCCGCTTCAATGTATGCTTTGCAACTTTTTGGCTGTGATGATATAGAGAATCGGCAGCACCACCAGCGTCAGGATGGTTGATGAGATCAGACCGTTGATG
>JALWRO010000078.1 GCA_027080605.1 Campylobacterales bacterium | reverse complement strand
GGGTATGATAGGTACTCTCATCGGTCTGGTCGCGATGCTTTTGAACATGGCAGACCCTGCGGCAATCGGTCCGGCAATGGCAGTCGCGCTTCTTACTACCATGTACGGTGCGATGCTCGGAAATATCATCGGTGGTCCGATCGAGAATATTCTGGGTCTGCGAAATACCGATGAAATGGTCATCAAAACCCTGATCGTCGAGGGGATCATGTCTATCCAGGCGGGGGATAACCCCAGAACACTCGAAGCGAAACTGCTGGCATTCCTCCCGCCTAACGAGCGTGAGAGCCAGTTTGACTAGGAACGAAGATGGGTAAAAAGTGTCCTGAACCGGATTGTCCCAAGTGTATGCCGGGGTGGCTGGCAGCATTTGGTGACCTCATGTCCCTGCTGCTCTGCTTCTTCGTCCTGCTTTTGTCCATGTCAACGATGGATGCCAAAAAAGTGTCGGAAGCCGCAGCTTCACTTAACGGTGCACTGAGCGTACTCGAAGGCGGTACCAAAGTCAAAGTCTCTCCCGAAAGGCAGCAGGAAACCACCCCTATCGACGCAGAAGATGAACAGGCACAAAAGATGAAAACCCTCAAACGTACGATCATCGAACTCAACGAAATGTCCAAAGCTGAAGATGGGGGCAAAGCGACACTCGAAGAGGCGGAAAACGGTTTCATGATACGCCTGCCGGCAAAACTGCTCTTCAAAAGAGGCAGCGCAAAAATCGAAGATGACGACGCCCTGCTCTTTTTAAAACGCATCGCGCTGATTATCCAGAAACTGCCAGCCGATATGCGTATTCATGTCATCGGACATACGGATGACAGCAAACCGCTGCACAGCCCTTTCCGGGACAACTGGGAACTCTCGGCGGCAAGAGCGATTTCCGTGGTCAAGGTACTGATCAAAAACCGTGTCAAACCCAAACTCCTGACCGCATGCGGAAAAGCTGAATTTGATCCGGTCGCGTCGAACCTAACCGAAGCGGGTAAGGAAAAAAACAGGCGCGTTGAGTTATACTTTTTTTCACAAGACGAGGATGACAAAGAGAGTGCTAAAAAGAGTATTCTCGATGCTGCAAGCGGAGGATAGAGATCAAATATATCGTACTGTTGTTACTACTTGGCGGTACCCTTCTCTTCGGTGCGGACGCCGTACAGGTGCCCACCGTCAACCTCTCCCTCTCAGCCCCCTCCACCCCCAAAGACCTTGTCAGTTCCCTGAATGTTTTACTTGTTTTAACCCTGCTGGTACTGGCGCCGTCACTGCTGCTGGTTATGACCAGTTTCATACGGCTGATCGTCGTTTTCTCCTTTTTGAGACAGGCGCTCGGAACCCAGCAAATGCCGCCCAACCAGCTGCTGGTATCGCTGGCACTGATCCTGACTTTTTTCATTATGGAACCGGTAGCGACCAAAGCGTACGATACCGCTGTCAAACCCTACACCCAAAAGAAGATCTCATATGAAGAGGCATTTGAAAAGGGCGTCGCACCGTTTAAGTCTTTCATGATCAAAAACACCAGAGAGAAAGATCTCGCACTCTTTTTTCGCATCCGTAAACTGCAAAATCCCCAAAACTATACCGAAGTACCGCTGACCATCGCCATCCCCGCGTTCATGATCAGCGAACTCAAAACGGCATTCGAAATCGGCTTTTTGCTCTACCTCCCCTTTCTTGTTATCGACATGGTCGTCAGCTCCGTGTTAATGAGTATGGGTATGATGATGCTCCCACCTGTGATGATCTCCATGCCGTTTAAACTGCTTATTTTTGTACTGGTGGACGGATGGAACCTGCTGATAGGGAATTTGATCGCAAGTTTTAAGTAAGCTCGAGGAGTCAAAATGAAATGTGTAATCTGTAAACACGGAGAGACGATTAAAGGGACAACAACTATCACACTTGAAAGAGGTTCTTCAACTCTGGTTTTTAAAGATGTTCCAGCCCAAATTTGTGACAATTGCGGTGAGAAATATGTTGATCACCAAACAACACAAACATTACTCAAAAAAGCAGGACTATAGATGCAATGTAACTACTTCGGACTATGCGGCAGCTGTACACTTCATAAAATGGACTACGAAACACAGCTATCGTATAAAGTCGAACAGATCAAAGCACAGTTTGGAATCGATACTCCGGAGATCATACGCTCCAATCCGGAACGTTTTCGTACCAGAGCGGAGTTTCGGATATTTCATGATTACGACAACGGTGCGATCTCCTATGCTATGCACGGTTTTGAGCGCAAAAAGATCGTTCCCATCGATGCGTGCAGTATTGTCTCAGAGGCGATTGCCGAAATGATGCCTAAACTCCTCAACGCTATCTCTCAAAACGAGATGCTGCGTCATCGGCTCTACAGTGTGGAGTTTCTGAGCAGTTCGACCGGTGAGGTGCTGGTGACACTGATCTATCACAAAAAGATCGACGATGTCTGGCTTCATGAAGCACAAAAACTGGCAGAAGTATTGCAAATCGACCTCATCGGCAGGAGCCGGGGTGTCAAGCTGATCGTGACGAAAGAGTATATTCATGAAACGCTGCAAATCGACGGCAAACCCTGGCGTTTCCGGCTCTACGATACCGGATTTACCCAACCTAACACCCACGTCAACGAGCAGATGATCGGCTGGGTGAAACATCACGTCGCTCTTCATAAAAGTGACTTACTGGAGCTCTACTGCGGACACGGGAACTTTACCATTCCGCTGAGCGAACAGTTCAACAAAGTACTGGCGACGGAGATTTCCAAGCGTTCTATCCAGAGTGCGAAGGAGAACTGTGCCCTCAACAGTGTCGAAAATATCGCTTTCGTGCGTCTGAGTGCGGAGGAGCTGACGCAGGCGCTGCAAAAAGAGCGGGTCTTCAACCGTCTTAAAGGTATCGATCTGGATACGTACGATTTCAGCCATGTGTTTGTCGATCCGCCACGAGCAGGGCTGGATGATAAAACGAGAGATTTTGTGCAGAGGTTTGAGAATATTATCTATATTTCATGTAATCCGGAAACATTGCAGAGGGATTTGGAGAGTTTAAAAAAGAACTATTCGGTAGAAAATTTTGCAGTATTTGATCAGTTCGCCTACACCAGACATCTGGAGTGCGGGGTGATTTTAAAAAGAAAATAGTTCATGAAGAGGTACAAAACCTCTTCATGAAAAGGGCGTCAACAGATTACTGTACTGCTCTTGTTTTTTCGTCTACAACAACCGGTGCAGGCTCTTCTACTACCGGTGCAGGTGCTGCTACGACAGGAGCCGGTGCAGGTGCTGGTGCCTGAACGACAGGTGCAGGAGCCGGTGCAGGTTTAGGGTTGCAGCAGCTTCTTTTTTCCGCACAGCCACTCAGCATTGCCAGTGCAGCCAGTGACGCGATAGTTAAAATAATTTTATTCATCTTGAATCCTTTTTTTAAATATTATGAAACGTATTATACTCCACAATTATAATGAAATGCTGAAAGTTTCGGGACTTATACAATCTTAAATTTAAAATTAGTTACAATCTTTACTATGAAGATGTTTATATTTTTACTTATTTTGATTGTCGCTTTTTTCAGCTATATCTTTACTTCCGGCGGCAATAGCGTTCCGTCTCAGAGGCAGCCTGAAACTGTCATGCAACAGGCACCTACCCTTGAGATGATTGAAGAATCGGCAGAAAACCACGCTTCTGAAGACCCGAATCCGGCGGCAACCTATACCGATGGTTCGGATGAGGATATTTTATATGACTCCAAAACGCCTTCGATCCCGGAATATATGACCTTCGACAAATTTGAGGCGATTTTACTTGAAATCAACCCCTACTATCCCAAAAGTGCTATTACACTGAATCTCCCGCTCTCCTCCGTCATCCGTACCAGACGGGAAAAAGAGGCATTTCGGAAAAAGATGCAAAACGACTTTCATCTCCCTGCAAAAGAGATCGATCAGATGATGCAGCATAACAAACTCATCTGGGACTGGATAAATCGCCTGCGTTAACAGGGATCAAAGGCACCTCTGAGATCCGTACAGGGTTTTTAGAGGTGCCCTTAATCAAAATAACAGTAAAATAAACCCATGCATCTTCTCGAAAGCCATGAAAAAATCACTCGTCTCCAGACAGCAGGACTTGTTGTACGTCCCGATTCACCGCAATTGAAAAAGTATTATGAAATTTTGAAAAATGCTTTACACAAACACGGTGTTTCTCTGCTGGTCGAAGCGAAAAGTGCGGAACAACTGGGTGTGACCGGAATACCGGATGAGGAGATGTTCGAAAAAAGCGACATTCTCATCTCTGTCGGCGGTGACGGCACCCTCCTCTCACTCAGTCGCAGAAGTTATCGTTACAACAAACCCATTTTGGGTATTAACGCCGGAAATCTCGGTTTTCTGACAGATATCAAACTCGACGAGATCGAAGAGTTTGTCGACAAAATATTTGAGGGGAAATACCGCATCGACCATCGTATGGTGCTCGACGTAACCCTGATTTCGAAGATCAACGACAAATCACTGATTGCATTTAACGACATCGTACTCTCACGCCCTTCAATAGAGGGGATGGTCAACGTCGACGCCTATGTCACGTCACATGAGTCACATATGGCAAAAAAACATCTCAATCGCTACTACGGCGACGGGGTCATCGTCTCCACACCGACAGGTTCGACAGCATACAACCTCTCTGCCGGAGGACCGATCGTCTATCCTCTGACGGAAGCAATCATCGTTACACCGATCTGTCCGCACTCTCTGACGGAGCGTCCGCTGGTACTCCCGGCAGATTTCGAGATTTCGTTTGAGAGTGAAGACGAGACGATCATCGTCGTGGACGGTCAGGATATCTACAATCTCAAATTTTTCGATGCGATCTGCATCAAAATCGCATCCAAAGGGGTGCGCATGATCCACCGGATGGAGCGCAACTATTTTGATGTACTCAAACAAAAACTACACTGGGGCAGCCACCATTGATTGAACGATTTTATCTCAAAAACCATCTCAGTTTCCGGGAAGTTACCCTGGAATTTGACCAAAACTTTGTTGTTTTTACCGGAGAAAGCGGTGCCGGAAAGTCGATTTTGATGGAAGCGTTTCTGTCACTTTTCGGTCTCAAAGAGTGCGACGCCAAATATATCGAAGCGACGGTGGAGCAAAAACTCGATCTCGACAGTTACGGTATCGAAGAGGATTCTCCCAATATATTCCGTCTGACCAAAGAGAAAGCCGCCCGTTATTTCATCAATAATCAGCAAGTATCGAAGAAAAATATCAAAGCGATTTCCAAAGGATTCATTAACTACCTCTCCCTGCGGGAATTTACCGAATTTGAAAATGAGAATCTGCTCGCACTGCTCGATGCTATCGCTGAAACTTTCGACAAAAATTATCCTAAGACACTGAAATCATTTCATGAAACCTACCAACGCTATAAAAAGAGTACGGCAGCACTGCAGACCATCCTCGAAGAGGAGCAAAAAGTGCAGGAGCTTAAAGAGTTTACGGCATTTGAGATCGATAAAATAGAGAAGATCGCACCCACCGTCGATGAATATGAAACACTGATGCAGCAGAAAAAAGAGCTCTCCAGAAAAGAGAAGATCGAACAGAGCATCGAAGCGGCATCGCAGATTTTCCACCACACACCCAAAGTCTCCGAGGCACTACAACTTCTGGAGACAGACAGTACCTTTTTCGACGACGCCGTCACCCAGCTGGAAGCGATTTTCGAAGAGGCACACGGCAGGCTCGAAGAGCTGGCGGATATAGATATCGAGTACCTGCTCGACCGCATTGAACAGCTCTCCTCGCTGAAACGCAAACACGGCTCTATCGAAGAAGCGCTTGTCTATCTCGAAAAGAAACGTGAAGAGTTACAACACTATGAAAACCTCTCGTTTGAGAAAGAGCAGCTTGAAAAAGAGCAGGCAAAACTGCAGCAGGAGATCGACACCCTGGCAGAGAAACTGACGCAGAAAAGAGCCAAAGCGCTGCAAATCCTTCAGGAGCGGGTCGAGTACTATCTGGGGCTGCTCTATCTTGAAAAAGTCACGTTTACGATGCACCCGGCAACGCTGAGTGAAAGCGGCAAAGATACAGTGCATGTCCAGCTCAAAACGGCGGATTTGAAAAAAATCAGTGCCGGTGAATTGAACAGGCTGCGGCTTGCACTGCTGGCTGCTTCGAGTGAATTTGTCCAGGCGAAGGGCGGCATTTTGATCCTCGATGAGATCGATGCAAACGTCAGCGGTAAAGAGTCCATGAGTATCGCCACGGTACTAAAACAACTCTCCCGAAACTACCAGATTTTTGCCATCAGCCACCAGCCGCAACTCTCTTCCTCGGCGGATATTCACTTTCTGGTACATAAAGAGAAAGAGGAGAGCAGTGTAACCAGACTCGATCATGAAGGGCGTGTCAAAGAGCTCTCCCGTATGATCAGTGCAGAAGAGATCACCGATGAGGCAGTCAATTTTGCAAAGAGCCTGCTGGAAAAAGCGTAAATTAACCAAAAACAGCCGACATCGCTACCTCTTTATGGTATAATAAAATACAAATTCATGAAGAAGGAGTCTGCTATGTCAAAAGTCGTTAAAGTAATCGAGGTACTTGCCCAATCCGGAAAAAGCTGGGAAGATGCCGCGCAAAACGCCATTACAGAAGCATCCAAATCGATCAAAAACATCAAGTCTATCTATATCAAAGAGAAAAGCGCCAAAGTGGTTGACAATAAAATCGTCAAATACCGCATTACCGCAAAAATCTCATTCGTCATCGAATAAACTTTCGGGGAGCATGATCACTCCCCTTTCTCAGCATTTCATTACTGCACACATATTACAATACGCTTTTTACAATTAAGTTAAAAGATTTTTAGGAAGTGTTGCTTTAGCTACACCTCTGTTTGGTAAGACTAAAGTCTCACTTCCGAAAAAATATCTTAACTTATTGGCATTGACAGACACCTCTGAATAAAGGATTTTCATGATCATCGATACCCACTGCCATCTGAACGACAAACGTTTTGAAAAAGATCTCGACGAAGTGATTCAGCGGGCGTTTGATGCAGACGTAAAGGGCATGATCATCCCCGGCGCAGATCCGGCAGAACTCCCCAGAGCCGTCGAAATTGCCGAAAAATATGACAATATCTACTTCGCCGTCGGGGTGCACCCGTACGACAAAGAGGATTTTGACCTCTCTTTTCTTGAAAAGCATATCACCCATCCAAAATGTATTGCCGTCGGAGAGTGCGGACTCGACTACTACCGGCTGCCGGATGACGCGGAGGCAAAAGCGGCGGACAAAGCGGCACAAAAAACGATTTTCAAAGAGCAGATCGCACTGGCAAAAAAATACGGCAAACCGTTGATTATCCATATTCGCGATGCCTCCAGAGACAGTCTCGATATACTGATAGAAGAGAATGCCCGCGAAGTCGGCGGGGTACTGCACTGCTACAACGCAAGCCCCATACTGCTCGAACTCGACCGGCACGGTTTTTACTACGGTATCGGCGGTGTTATCACCTTTAAAAATGCCAAAAAACTGGTGGAAATTCTCCCGCAAATTCCCAAAGAGAAACTGCTCATCGAAACCGACGCCCCCTACCTGACACCCCATCCGCACAGAGGGGAACGCAACGAACCGTTCTACACTACATTGGTAGCGGAGAAGATGGCGGATATCCTGCAAATGGAACGCGCCGAACTCGAAGAGATCGTACTTGCAAACACACAAAAACTTTTTAATAGATTTTTTTAAATAGGATATAAGTACTCTTTAACTACAATCTCCACAATTGTCAAAAGCAACACAATATGTTGCTTTTCTAAGGAATTTCATTGCATATGATGAAGATTTTTGTTTTTATAACGCTGATCTTGCCGCACTTTTTTCTTCTCCCTGCCTTCGCGGAG
>JALWRO010000077.1 GCA_027080605.1 Campylobacterales bacterium | reverse complement strand
TGGCAATCGGCTTTGGGGAGGAGGGCAGAGTACATCAAGTGGGAGAGGTACTGACTGCATGAAGATACTCTATGTCGGCGGGCAGAAGAGTGGGAAAAGCAGACTGGCGGAAGCGAAAGCGGTGGAGCTGGCGAGAAAAAAACCGTACTACATTGCGACGTATGACAACAGTTATGCCGATGCGGAGATGCAGGCGCGTCTGGACAAGCACAAAGCACAGCGCAAAAAACGTTTTATCACGATCGAAGAGCCGCTTTATCTCGATCGTGTGGTTGAACCTGGAGGGGTCTATCTGGTCGATTGTCTGAGTATGTGGATATTGAATCTGCTGGAAGCGGGTGTATCTCATGAAGCGATCCTTCAACGGCTGCTGGCGAAAGATGCGGATATGGTTTTTGTACTCAACAGTGTCGGCAGCGGGATCATCCCGGACAATGCGCTTACCCGAAAATATATCGATCTCAGCGGTATTGTCGGGCAGAAAGTTGCGGCACAGTGTGATGAAGTGTATGAGGCGGTGGTCGGGTTGCCGAAGCGGTTGAAATGAGAGATTTTTTCAACGGTCTGGTGCTGAGTCTGGGTTATTTTACACGCATTCCCATCCCATACAGAGTGGAAAAAGTGACGGACAAAGCATACGGATATCTGGCGCTGACACTTCCTTTCAGCGGTGTCGTTTTAAGCATCATAACGGTAGCGCTTTTTGTCTGGCTTCAGGCGTATGCAGAGAGCGATTTTGTTGCGTTGCTGGTCTCGGTGGGATATCTTTTTATGTACGGATTTTTACACCTGGAAGGTTTCGCCGATATCGTCGATGCCTGGCACGGAGGGCACGGCGGAAAAGATCGTTATGAAATCATGAAAGACCCGCATATCGGCGCTGTCGGGGCGTTGTTGACGTTTGGGCTGGTGTTGATAAAAGTTGCTTCAATGGCAACACTGTTACTCTCAGGCGCGTACGACACCGTTATTTCCGTTTTGATACTGAGTCGCTGGGGTGTGGTCTGGGTGATCTGGCTCGGCACATTTCATGAAGCCTCCCGTTTTATTCATCGGATGCGGCAGGGATTGGATCGACGGGGGATGGTTGTTATGACCTTTATTATTGCGGCGGTACTTCTTTTTGCAGGCTATTTTTGGCTCATACCCGTAACACTGGTACTGATGTTTTTACTCTACCGCTGGTTGAAGCGTACATTTGGCTTTGTCAACGGTGACGGACTGGGGTTTATGATCGAGATGATAGAAACAGTGCTTTTGACGGCGATGGTGTTTTGGGTGACATAAAGTTTAATTGAAGACTTCTATTGCAAATCATAATGCTGTAGAAGTCTTCAATTTTCAAATTTGTATCATTGTGTTATGAAACTTGTTTCATCTTCTTGTGTTCTGTTAAAAACTCTTCGATATTATATTTACTGCGGTGTTCCGGTGTCATGAGATGGATGAGCATATCTCCCAGATCGATGACGATCCACTCTTCGCTTTCGTCAGTGTGCAGGATTTTTTCACCCAGGTTTTTAAGTTCCGGTTTGAGGTAGTCCAGAAGGGCGGCGCCGTGTTTTTGTCCTAATGTGCTGGCGATGATGACGTCGTCAACCAGATAGTCTTCGCCTCGCATGTCGAATGCCTGTATATTTTCCGCTTTTTTGTCGTCGAGTACTTTGACAATGGTTTCGATTTTATGGTTCATTTTTCTCCTTGTTTTTTTCTTTGTAATAGTGCATGATTTCCTTTGCCAGAGATTTAGGAAGATATTTTGTTTCCGGATGTTCTCTGAGTTCGGTCGAGCTAATATTAGCATTTACTGTCAGTTTTTGCAACTCTTTGGGAATTGGTGTTTTATCTCTGGTAGCGACGATAAATTCTACCATCTTTTGGAGTTTGCGATAATTGGTCCATTTCTCCAAAGCAGGGAGGTTGTCCGCACCGATGATGAGGTATATTT
>JALWRO010000076.1 GCA_027080605.1 Campylobacterales bacterium | reverse complement strand
CATACCTTCAAGAACAAAGTCTTTCGCGAACTGACCGTTTTGAATCTCTTTGAGAATCTCTTTCATCGCTTTTTTACTCTCATCATTGATAACACGCGGTCCGCTGACATAGTCACCGTACTCAGCCGTATTGGAGATGGAGTAACGCATATTGGCAATACCGCCTTCATACATTAAATCGACAATTAGCTTCAATTCATGAAGACATTCGAAATAAGCCATTTCAGGAGCGTAACCCGCTTCGGTCAATGTTTCGAAACCTGCCTGAACCAGTGCTGTCGCACCGCCGCAAAGTACCGCCTGCTCACCGAAAAGGTCGGTCTCTGTCTCATCTTTGAATGTTGTATGGATAATACCCGTTCTCCCGCCGCCGATAGCGCTTGCATACGATTTCGCCAGTTCCAGGGCATTACCGCTTGCATCCTGCGCCACCGCAACCAGATCCGGAATACCGCCGCCTTTAACAAACTCGCTTCTTACCGTATGTCCCGGTGCTTTTGGCGCAACCATGATACAGTCAACACCCTCCGGCGGAATAATCTGACCGTAGTGGATATTGAAACCGTGACCGAAAGCGATCGTATCGCCTTTATTCAGATTCGGTTCAATTTCGTTTTTGAAAATGGTCGCCTGAATCTCATCCGGAAGCAAGATCATAATGACTTCTGCCTGTTTTGTCGCTTCTGCAACACTCATGACATCAAAGCCTTTGGCAGCTGCCTTGCCCCATGAACTACCGCCCTCTTTCAGACCGACGATCACTTCCACACCGCTGTCTCTGAGATTTTCCGCATGCGCATGTCCCTGGCTTCCAAAGCCGATCATCGCTACTTTTTTGCTTTTGATGATACTCAAATCACAATCATTATCATAATATACAGTAATTGCCATATGTACTATTCCTTGTTTAAAATGTAATCGATTTTACAACAAGATTACTTTAGCAACGGTAAAGCTTTAAACTAGTTATAAGAGTTTATCGCTATTTTTAAAAGAATTTTTTGCGTGTCTGTAAGATAGTTTGCGTATTGAGAGGCAATGATACATCTTTTGTATTTTGAGGCATTTCTGAGGAATAAGGAAGCATCGACGCAGTTTCAGATAAACGGTATTTTTTGCTTCTCTTTACGACAAAAGCGTCCGGAATCAGTCGGTGTACTTTGCGCAACATCGCCTTTTTATACCGCGGATTGCTGACAACAAAAACTTTTGTCAGCTCTCCGTCATGATAGATCCACAAAGGAAAACGGCGCAACTTTTTAAGCAGTTGTTCAACACTTGACCGCTGTTTCAAAGCACCTGCCTGGATATAGAGTTTGTCAGGAGTGGCACTTTTGTTTTCTATTATATATGCGTTCAGTTCAGAAAACATCAATAGCACTGTAATAGAAACAATTTTCCAACTCTTTATGCACATATTTTGACCATCCCTTTCATCTTTTATGGAATCATATTACAGGTTAACTTAATAAATCAGAATTAACTTAAAACAAAAGAATGAAAAGAATTTGATATTAAGATAACATTAAATCAAATAATTGTATTATTTTTTAATTGCTATCAGATTTTATAATCTGTATAATCGGCAAGTCTAGTAAATAAAAGGAGAAAATAATGAAAGTTTACAAACTCTCAACTGTCGTGGCAGTATCACTGATCGCCGCATCGAGTTCGTTGACTGCAGAAGCAGTAGAGTCCAGCATTATCCCCAATGCTCAGCCCGGTGAATGTTATGCGAAAGCACTGATTCCCGCAAAATTTGAAACCCATACAGAAAAGGTTCTTGTCAAAGAAGCAAGTGAAAAACTGCAAGTTGTACCCGCACAGTTTGGCACGAATACCCAAAAAGTTTTGGTAAAAGAGGCTTCAGAAAGATTGACGGTTATTCCGGCAACATTTAAAAACATTACAGACAAAGTACAGGTACGTGATGAAGAGACTTTCTGGAGAACAGG
>JALWRO010000075.1 GCA_027080605.1 Campylobacterales bacterium | reverse complement strand
TGTCCGGTCTGGATCAGGTTGTCAATTTTTGCGCGCTTTTTGATACGTGTCGAACCGAACACCGCCCTGTCGATCGTCGTATTGGCACCGATTTCGACATCGTCTTCGATAATGACATTGCCGTTATGGTAGATTTTAACATGCTCACCTGTACGGGTATGCGCGTAACCGAATCCGTCACTGCCAATCACCGCACCCGCCTGGATGATACACTTTTTACCAATTTTGACATCGTTGTAGAGTGTCACATTGGGGTGAATCAGCGTGCCGTCGCCAATCTCCACCTCTTCGCCGATCACCGCACCGCTGAGGATGGTGACATTTTCCCCGATCACCGCGCCGCTGCCGATGTGAACGTTGTCATCTATCTGCGCGGTTTCGGCAATTTTCGGCGCTCCGGCATTACGTTTGAGCGGTTTTTGAAAATAGTAACTTGCCGTTGCCATTTTCAGGTAAGGTTCATCGGTTATCAGTGCGATCGTCCCTTGCGGAACCTGATCCGCAAATGCCTGTTTGACAAAAACCGCACCCGCTTTTGTCAGCGGCAGTTTTTCCAGGTATTTCGGATTGTCAAAAAACGATATCTCCTGCGGTGTTGCGGCATCGAGTGTGTTGATAGCGCTGATCTCAAAATCCTCCCCTTCAAACGAGAGACCCAGTTTTTGGGCGAGTGTACGTAAACGCATCACTTCTCCATCGAGACGGAACCGCCCCGGACAATTTCGAGAGGTTCAAACTTCTTCATGATCTTGATAAAGTTCTGAATACGCGGCGCATCATCGACCGCCATCAGGATCAGTGCATCTTCACTGGCGTTGGCGACAATACCGTTGTAACCGTTGAGGATGGCATCGAGACCGCTCAGGTTGGCAGTGAGCGGAATCTTGACCAGTACCATCTCTTTTTCGACGACATCCTGCGTTTCAATCACTTTATAAGTCGGAATGAGTTTGTGCAACTGTTTGGTGATCTGCTCCAGTACTCGCTCGCTCCCTTTCGTGACAATCGTAAAACGGGAAAAATCACTCTCCGGAATCGGCGCAACGGTCAGCGACTCAATATTATATCCCCGTCCGGCAAAGAGACCGGCAATTCTCGATAATACCGCCTCTTCATTGATTACAATTACAGAGATTACTTTTCTTATCTCTTTCATTCCTCATCCTTATACTCTAGCAACATATTATATAGCGTACCGCCCGCAGGAACCATCGGCAACACATTTTCGAAACGGTCTACTTTGACATCCATCATAACAGGAACATCCTGTTTGACAGCGTCCATAAGGGCTTCGTCAAACTGCTCCTTCGTTTCGACAATATACCCTTTGGCGCCAAAACTCTCCGCCAGCATCACAAAATCAGGCTGCATGCTCAGATCTGTTTCGGCATAGCGTTTATTGTAAAAGAAGGTCTGCCACTGGCGTACCATTCCCAGAAAATTGTTGTTGAGGATAATATTGATCGCCGGCAGTCTGTTTTCCACGCCTGTCATCAACTCCTGAATGTTCATGAGAATCGAACCGTCGCCGCTGAAGTTGATAGCATATTTGCCGTTTTTCTGCTCTTTGTTGTACTCTGCAACGCCCAACGCTGCGGGAAAACCGAAGCCCATGGTACCGAGTCCGCCGCTGGTAACAAACTGGCGCGGCCGCGAAAAGGGATAAAACTGCGCCGTCCACATCTGGTGCTGTCCGACATCGGTGGAGATATTCGCTTTCTCACCGAGCAGCTGCCCGACACGTGCGATCACCCACTGCGGTTTGATCGATTTGGAAGCTTTGTCATACGAAAGCGGATGGATTTCGTTGTAACGGTTGAGCAATCCTCTCCAGCTCTCATATTTTGCTGCATCGATCTTCTCTTTTGCGAGATCGACCATCGAGGCAAGTACGTTTTTCAGATCGCCGACGATCGGATACTCCACCTGTACGATCTTACCGATACTGCTCGGATCGATATCGACATGAATAATCTTCGCATGTTTGGCAAACTCATCCAGCCTTCCGGTCACCCTGTCGTCAAAACGCGGTCCCAGTGCAATCATCAGATCCGCTTCGCTCATCGCCATATTGGAGGCGTAGTTACCGTGCATACCGACCATTCCCAGCAGCAGCGGATCGTCGTAACGCATCGCACCGCGTGCCATCAGTGTTTCCACGGCAGGTATACCGGTTATCTTTGCAAATTCACGCACCAGATCGGTTGCGCCTGCACTGATCAATCCGCCGCCGAGATAGAGAATCGGTTTTTTACTGTGTGCAATCGCTTCAATCGCTTTATGGATTTGACGGTTGTTCCCTTTATAGTGTGGCTTATAGGATTTGATAGAGATTTCGTCAGGATAGTTGAAAACACCCTCCTGCGCGGTAATATCTTTCGGGATATCCACATGTACCGGACCGGGACGTCCGCTTCTGGCAAGGTAGAATGCCTCTTTGAGAATCCGCGGCAGATCTTTGATATCCTTGACCAGATAGTTGTGCTTCGTGCACGGTCGGCTGATACCGATCGCGTCGATTTCCTGAAACGCATCGGTACCGATTACCGAAATCGGCACCTGTCCGCTGATGACAACCATCGGAATCGAATCGGTATAGGCGGTTGCCAGTCCGGTGACGGCATTGGTAAATCCCGGACCGCTTGTAACGATCGCTACACCCACTTCACCGCTTGCGCGGGCATATCCGTCTGCCGCGTGTATCGCCGCCTGTTCATGACGGGTAAGAATGTGTTTAAACGACTTGTCTTTGTATATTTCGTCATAGACGTTCATGATCGCACCGCCCGGGTAGCCGAATGCAACTTTGACATCCTCTTTGTGCAGCGCTTCAATCACCATCTGTGATCCTGACATCTTCATATCTGTTCCTAAAGTACGTAGTTTTTGAGGGAATTATAACCAAAAAAGATAAAGGGCGCCTCTGAAGAGGCTCCCGGTTGTTCTGTTTACTGCAGTTCGTAAGGATAATGACTCGATTTGATATAGGCAGATGCACCACGGAAACCGATATCCTGCAATATTAATCCAAATCCGTACTGAACCCAGGCAGTAGAAAGACCACTCCCAAGTTGGTAACCGCCTCTTGCAGTCACCGCATATGCGCCATTTTGGTTCCGGGCAAGATTGATATTCTGACTTTCCACCGGCGAAGAGTTTGAACCGCCATTATATCCGCCGACAGAGGTTAAAGTGGTATTGGTATCTTTCAGCCTCGGTAACCACCATGAAGGTACTTTGGAGACATTGATGTCGCTGTATGCCTGCATACTGGAACCGGACATTCTGTCTGCCGCAGTAAATGCGCCCCGCGTCCATTCAGAAAGTCCGCCGGGTAGTTCATGAACAATTGCGGTATAGTTGGCATCGACATTGGTATCGTTTCCAAGCAGACCGTTTGCAAAAACCAGATCCTCTTTCAGTATGCCCGTACCCATACCGCCTGTCCAGTTCGCAGGATTGTTAATCGCCAGTTTTACCAGTTGCATCCACTCTTTTTCCAGCGGCAGCGATACAGAATAACCACCGTCAATCTGTGAATGTTTCAGTGACAGTATCGCTTCGATTGCGCTGATATTGTTTCGTGCGGCGATGTTATTGTTATAAACAGCATGGATGGCACTCAGTCCGGCGTCGCTTGCCGAAGCATCCGTATAGGTACTGGTGTTGATATCCTTCGTAAAACCGTTGCCAGCGAAGGCTTTGAAATTTGCCTTTATAATGGCTGAAATATTGGACTCACTGCTCAGATTTACATCTCCGCCCCAATCTCTGGCTTCATACTGCGCTAGCCAGAAACCGCCTTCGTTCTGACCGTCGCCGTCCACGTCAAAACCGCCCGGGATATAGACAAAATTGTGCGCGCGCATCGTCTTGCCCATATCCGTCTCTGTAATAAACGGTATGACTTCTTTTGATCCATATACATTTTTTGCTTCATCTGAGGGATGACTTCTGTCATCTCCGCATCCTCCCAGTGTCAGCGCCGCCGCTGCCGCCAATCCAATTATTACGATATTTTTTCTCATTATTCTGCTCCCGGATGTGTAATTGTCGCTTCAATGCGTCGGTTTTTAGCGCGCCCTTCTGCCGTGCTGTTATCTGCGACAGGTTCTGCTGAACCTTTTCCGACTGCTTTGACCATACGCCAGTCGATACCGCCCTGTGCAAGAATCGCTTTACGTACCGCAACCGCTCTTTTGTAAGAGAGTTTGTGATTATATTTTTCATTACCGCTGCTGTCGGTGTGTCCGTTTATTGTAACGATACTGCCTTTTGGAAGCTCTCTGACATAACGGGCAAACAGTTTGATCTGCTCCATCGACTCCGGTTTGATCCGGTCGCTGTCTGTATCGAAATGTATATCGAGGTTCATCGCCACCGCACAGCCTGTAGAATCGACTTTTACGCCGTCCGGTGTATTTGGGCACTGATCGACGTTATCCGGTACCATATCTGCATCGCTGTCTTGCACTGTGGTTACTTCACATCCACGTTCACTCACCTCGGTATCTTCATGAACAATGGTACCGGGACACTCATCCTGCGCATCGGGTACACCGTCATGATCCGAATCGACTACCGTAATTTGTACCGGTGCAGGTTGTACGACAGGCGCGGCAACCGGTGCCGGTTTGGGAACTTCTCTCTTTTGCACCGGTGCAGGTTCAGGCGCGGCATTGCCAAACGGAAAATTGAGACCGACAAAAAATGCAAATTCGTTATCTTCATCGTTATGGGAACCTTTGGAATCAATTACCTGCAACGCTCTGAACTCTGTAAGAAGAGAGAGATTTTTATTGAGTCCGAATGTCGCTCCCACACCACCCTGTACAAAGGGTTGTGAATCGAAAACAGACGTACTGTCCTGTACATATTCATATCCTGCGCCGCCGAAGAGATAAAATTCATGTGCAAAATGCAACGCGTCGAGATCGGTACCGACCTGCAGACCCAGTGCACCCTGCATCAAAGCACTGACACCACCCCATTTGGCTTTGTCATCTATCTTAATATAGGTAAGATCGATCCTCGGTTTTACAACAGAACCGATATCAAAGAGTGCATCAACTCCGAATGAATTGTTCTTCAGTTTCCATCCATGGTCATTGTCTATAGAGGTCAATCCGTATTTCAGAGAGACACTTTGCAAGCCCGACGAGGCGAATAAAACCGACCCCGCCAGAAGAGAAGCGACTGCAAGCGATAACTTGGTAAACATAATTAACTCCTTTATTTGTAATCATATTAAAGATAATACATCACAAAGAGTAATAAGTAAATTATTTTAAACTTTACTTAGAATAAGATAATTTACCTTATTCATTATTAAAGTAGATTGTAAGTTATTCGTTCTCTATCGGGCTGGAAGAAGGTGATGTGGAAATATTTTTTCCTGAAGGAACCGGCTTTACATTCCTCTGCACTTTTTCGATCTTCTGCAGCAGTGTATCGACATCGATCTGTTCATGAATAGTCAGATGCAGGATGTAAATGAAGTCGATATCGAGCATATATTTCTTCATGATATACTTTTTGAGCAAATCTTTGAATCGCTCTTTGCCCTGTGATGTGAAGAGATCTTCAATATAAAAGCTGCTGATAACAACATTGAGTGCATCGAGGAGTTTGTAGTCATTTGCACGGACATTATCGCCGTCAAACATAATGGAGAGTTCTATTTTTTTAAGCTTGTTGCCCTGCTTCGAGAAGAGATCGGCTTCGAAATCCGGGATTTTATAAAGCTCCCCGTATAACAGGGAGCTTGCGAAAAGGAGTGCAAAAAGCGCTTTTTTCATGAAGTTAGATGCTCTTTTCGAGCATATCGTAAATACGTTTGCTGAAATCGACCGGATCGTCGATCTTCATACCTTCGCTCAGTTTGGCAAGATCAAGCAGTACATGTGCTACGGTATCGACCTTCGTTGTCGCTTTCTGTTCCAGCAGTTTTTTGAAGATTTCATGATCGGGATTGATCTCCATAATCGGTTTGACCGGAGGCAGTTCCGTCTGCCCCATCTGTTTGAGCATCTGCTGCATTGCGAAGTCCGGATCCTCTTTATCATAGACCAGCACCGCCGGTGACTGTTTGAGTCTGGTGGTCACTTTGACATCTTTGACATCATCTTTGAGAATCTCTTTCATTTTGACGAGAATCTCCGCATATTTTTCCGCCGCCTCTTTCACTTTCTCTTCATCCGCCTCTTCAACGTCGGTGGAGTTGACTGCTTTGAGCGGTTTCTCTTTGTAGGCGTGGATATTCGGAATGACAATCGCATCGACTTCATCATCCATCAGCAACACTTCCAGTCCTTTGTCATTGAAAGACTCCAGCAGCGGCGAGGCTTTGAGCATATCTGCATCTTCACCGATGATATAGTAGATCTCTTTCTGATCTTCCGCCATATCTTTGACATAGGTCTCGAAATCGACCAGTTCATCGCGCTTGTTCGATTTAAAAAGGAGCAGATCGAGCAGCAGATCTTTGTGTTCAAATTCGCTCATGATACCCTCTTTGAGTACCTTGCCGAATGTATTCCAGAATTTCAGATACTTCTCGAAATCGTTCTCTTTCAGCTTCTTCAGTTCGGTCAAAATCTTTTTGGTCGATGCTTTTTTGACCTTGGAGAGGATCACATTCTGCTGTAATATCTCACGGCTGACATTGAGCGGCAAATCTTCCACATCGACAATACCACGGACAAAACGCAGATAGGTCGGCAGCAGCTCTTTATCGTCATCGGTAATGAAGACACGTTTGACATAGAGTTTGATACCGGACTGGTAATCGACCCGATAGAGATCGAACGGTGCGGATTGCGGTATGTAAAAGAGTGTCGTGTACTCCAGCGTTCCTTCCGCTTTGGTGTGAATCCACAGCAGCGGATCTTCGTTGTCATGAGAGATCGTTTTGTAGAAGTCTTTATACTCCTCTTCGCTGATTTGATTTTTCGGCAGACGCCAGAGTGCAGAAGCTTTGTTGATCTGTTCGACCACCTTCTCCTTTTTGCCCTCTTTCTCTTCCTCTTTTTCCAGATAGATCGGGAATGGAATATGGTTGGAGTATTTCTCTACGATAGCACGAATACGGTACTCTTCGAGGAACTCCTCTTCTCCTTCTCTGAGATGAAGGGTAATCTCTGTACCGTGCCCCTCTTTCTGCGCCTCTTTGATCTCATATTCGCTGCCGCCGCTGCTGACCCACAGATGCGCCGTTTTAGTACCCGCTTTTTTGGTCAGCACTTCAATTTTATCCGCTACCATAAATGCTGAGTAGAAACCGACACCGAACTGTCCGATCAGGGCGGAATCTTTTTTGGCGTCGCCGCTCAGTTTCTCTACAAATGACTTGGTACCACTTTTGGCGATGGTTCCCAGGTTCTTTTTCAGGTCTGCTTCGCTCATACCGATACCGGTATCCGCCACTGTCAGCGTCTTCTTCTCTTTGTTGATTTTGATGTCGATACGCGGTTCATACTGCAGATTTTTAAATTTATCGTCGGTTAATGTCAGATAGTTGAGTTTATCCAATGCGTCAGATGCATTGGAGATCAACTCTCTTAAAAAAATCTCTTTGTTCGAGTAGAGTGAGTGGATCATAAGATCCAGAAGCTGTGAAACTTCGGTTTGGTATTCGTACTTGGACATAATTCCCTCCTGTATGCCGTTTTTGGGCAATAGATTATTTTTTGAAGGAATTATAGCAGATAAAGATTAAGTAAAGTTTAAATGTTTAGCGTACAGACTCAACTTTGCTTAGTTTCTTTGTCAAGGATTTTCTGCATATCTTCATGAAGTTTCGTATACCAGTTCTTATCCGCTTTTGGATCGATGGTTGGCAGATAGATGATTTTAACTGTTCCCGATTTGGCGGTAAAATTGAGTGAATCGAGAATCTGCCTGCTGTTGACAATCACCACAGGCTGTACTTTGAGGTCAAGTTTGGAAGCGAGAAAACGCGCACCCATTTTGAAAGGGAGCAGTTTTTTTC
>JALWRO010000074.1 GCA_027080605.1 Campylobacterales bacterium | reverse complement strand
GGCAAAAGTCTCGCGTTGATCTGTAGCTGTTGCAGCCAGGAGACGTGAAGGGATTCGTTAAGTGCCAGAGAACAGTTGATCTCGAAATCATCTCTGGCGAAGAGTTGCTCGAGTATCGTTTCCGGTGCGGCGGGATTGAGTGCGAGGCAACGGTCGATTTCATGATCGTTTTTTTCAAAGAGTTCATGAAGTATCGATTCCGGAGTATTGGGATTTGCTGCCAGAAACGGGTGAAGTCGGGGTTCTTTTTCGGTGTAGAGTTTTTCGATTTGTGTTGCGTTGAGCAGAGGATTTTGTGCCAGGTTTTCCAATACTGCGAGATCACCGTTTTCGAGCAGAAAATCGACAACCTCCTGATCGAGGTTTTCGTTTGCCCCGATTTCAGACGGAATGGGGTGTGGCAGGTGAACCAGATGTTTGTCGGTGATCTTTTGGGTAAGCCATAGGTCAGGGTAGTGTGCCAGTTTGGCAAAGAGTGCGGGTGAGAGGTTTTCGTTGTGTGCGAGTGCCTCTTTAGTTTCATCGTTTGCACGTGCGAAGAGGGCTTCCTGCATCTTGTGCGGGGTAGCGGGGTTGCGTGCCAGAAAATAGTCGATGTCCGGATCGTTTCGCCGAAAGAGTCTGGTGAGTGTCTTTTGGTTGGTATTTGGATTGACGGCGATCGCCTGTCTGGTGGTAGTGGGGCGTTTGGCACCGCTTCGACTCTGTTTGACCTCGATTTCGGGCAGATCATACATCACTTCCAAAAGGTCGGGATTATCGGTTAAAATCGCCACTTCGAAAACGGAGATGGGCGAATGGTAGGTAGCGCTGTCGAAACGGCTTTTGGAAAAGAAGCGTTTGGCAAAAAGTGTGGCGATCTTCATGTTTTCGGAGTTATCGAACATCCCCTCGCCGCCCCAGTCGTACATCGCGAAGAGCTTGATGAAAAGTGCGTCGCTGAGGTATCGGTTGTGCAGCAGTCGAGCTAGCCGCTCCTGATTGTTGGAGAGTTTCAGACTCATCAAAATCGAATCGGAGTTGAGCTGTTCGGCATAGAGTTTGTCGAGCTGTTCGCTGTTGTAGATGTGAATTCCCTTGCGGTAGGCTTCAGCGGCGATCTCCTCCTCCATAGGTGAAAGAATTGTACTTTCAAACGCCATTGCCACATCGTCGTCAAGCGTGGTCGTGTAGAGGATGTCGAACTTCTCCAGAAAGAGTTTGATCTCCTCTTCACTGAGGCTGTGAAAACGCCCCAGAAACAAGATCGCCTTGCCTTTGGCGTTTGTAAAATCTGTCGCTATATTTTTCATGGTGCTTCCGTGACACAGCGCAGACCGGCGGGAAGTTCCAGCGGTACTTCTTCAAATTTCGGTAATGCGTTGTGGGTGTTGATGGTGCCGATGCTACCGTCCTCTTTTTCGCCGATTACACGTTTACATTTTGGGAAAGTGAAGTAGGGGACTACTCCTTCGGCATCCATTCCTTTTGAAAAAGTTTGAATTTCATGAAGTGTCGGCACACGCCAGTCATCTCTGCCGTAAAAATGGAGTGATGTACAAAACTGCATTGCCGTTTCGGGCAGAGTTTGGGTGTCTCCGTGTAATGCTTTACATCCTTGTTGGCTATTGACAAAAAGGAGTTGCTGACGAATATCTTGGATAAGAGTTTCATTGTGCTCATCAGTGAGTGAGCGGTAATGCTCTGTTTGTATATTTTCGGAAGCTTTGGGTACTGTGTCACCGCAGGCGGTATAAAAAAGTACTGTAAAAAATAGTAAAGTGTAATGCATAAATTTCCCCTCTATTGGAAAAAATTATAGCATAAAAAGCTCATGAAAAGATCAGTGGAAAGTTCCTCTCCTCCCTCCGGGCAGAGGAGAGGAGGAGGTATTATCGCAGTCTGTAAGTCAAACCGGTGAAAAATTTAGTATCCCAGTCCGGTGTTTCGACACTCTGACCGTTGGTACCGTCTGTTTTACTCATTGAAAAGGTGACATTGAAAACCAGCTCATTAGGCAGGTAGTAGTTGAAGCCTGTCGAGAGCGTGTTGGTTGCGACATTATCTCCTTTGTCATATGCATCGTAGTGCAGTAGCCAGCTGTTGTCCCAGTCGATTTTGTCGGAAAGTTCATAGGTGTAGGTCATAGCATTTTGAAACTGGAAGTCAATCGCCGAATCGCTGTCTAACACCTGTGAAAATTGTGCACGCTCGGTAAATTGTGCATGATACCCGTACGGTTTACCGTACTCGAATTCCAGATCAGCTGTAGTATCTTCACTTTCACCGTCGTAGTTTGAGAGTACTTGTCCCAGACCACCACGTACTTTCCATCCGTGAAAACGTCCACCGATCTTTTCATAGGAGAAGATTTCATTGATTCTGACAATACCGAAAGCGCCGAGAGAATCTTTGTCTAATACACCCGCTTTTTTGAAGATCTTTTCCATATCTTCATACCAGTATTTTTTATACTCTCTGGCGCCGTATTTACTGCGGTACTCATCTTCGAGGTCAATGACTTTTGCCAGCTCGATCATTGCAGCGTCGGAAGGCGTGCCGGAGATGATTTTATATTTGGTAAGATCTTCGACAACTCTCAGCGCTTTTGCCAGTGCTGTAGCATCATACATACGACCGTAACCGACACCTGCGCCTATTTTGATATACGGGTCATCTGCACTGTCGGATGTCACTTGTTTGCGGTATCCCAGATCGCCGCTTCCGTAGTAAAACCAGGTATCGTCGTTGTACAGATATTTGTCAAAACGTGTGGTGACAGATGCGTCGTATTGTTTCAGTGTATCGTCCGTGTCATTGGCACCGCGTGACCAGTCACCGCTGATGATACCGCTTGCCTGCCATGAAAACGGTGCGCTGTTGTGAATCATACGACCGGTAGCGTCAATATGTGAACTGAAACTGGTTTGATCCTGGTTCCCGCCTTCTACGGTCAGTGCACCGTTGAGGTAAGCATCCTGATATGTTCCTTCGATGATTTTATAATCTTCGATTTTCAGTGCACTTGCAGATGTTGCAAGCAGAGCCGTTACTGCTGCGGATAGCAATATTTTTCTTTTCATTATGTTCTCCTTTGTTGTGTAAACAATTATTTTCAGTGTAAATACACCATCAAAAATTTCATAAATCTTTTGTGCTGTATTTTGGAGAAAAATAGAAAATATAATAGTGAAATTTAAAAAGAAGTTCTGCTACTTAAATAGCAAAAGAGGCAAAATTTTTTAATAAAAGTAACGTAAATCTGCTTCTTCAAGTTTCTCGATAGTCAGTTCTGTCAAGTCCCGAAAATCGAAAAGGTTACCTTTGAGAGTGACAGCTTTTCCCTTTTTCCAGGCAACTTCAGCAATAATTGCACTGATAGTGTTGGTTAGTGTACTGGCAAGGTGTTTGAGTTTACTGTTTACCAGATATTCGGAGATAATGTCAACGGTGATGGTACCGTTTTCAATTGTGTAGTCGAAAAGATCCTCTTCGCATACTTCAAAATGTCCCTCTGCCAGTTGCAGTGACTCTTCATCGAAATGCTTTTCATGAAGCTCCCCGGAGAGGGATGCAATAGCGTCGAAAAGAGTGAGCAGCGATGTTGACTGGGTAGTGTTGTTGTTTTCTTTCCATCTTTCGCAGAGCGTATCTGTTTCACTTTGGTCAAAAGGGAGGGGAAGAGCGAGAATCTCCTCTTTCGGTAAGCGACTGAAAAGAAGACTCAGAGCACTGAGTGCAGGCTGTTCCTGACCGTTTTCATCCAACAGGATTTTCAGCGGAGCCAGTTTGTAGCCGGCAAAATCACTTTCTCGGCTGTCAAGTGTCACGGCAATGCTTGCCTCTGTTACTTCAGGTTCATGAGGGGGAACGATACGTTTGGGCGCACCGTAAACTATCTGGTAAACGGTTCGGTGCGGAGGCTGTGGTTCATTGAGGTGCATATTCAGGATATATTTGAACTGTTCTCCATAGGTTTCAGGGAGTATCTCTTCGCTGCGTATGGATTTACCTTTGCTATCCGTCGCTTCGACGGAGATAATCGGAAAGTTGATCTCTTTGTACAGTTTTTGGTAACAGGCAGAAGGCGGCAGTGCTACTGTGATCCGCCTGTTGAGCGGGTTGATATGCCGTGAAAGAAGTGTCGCCTTATAGCGCTCTTTCTCAAGACGATGCAGGTTACGTTTTTTGGCAATGACAAAAGGGTGTTCATCTGAAGTCAGCAATGTTTTTTCTTTGGGTGAGAGGAGTACCTGTTTTTCAATACTCAGCACGTTTTTGAAAATGACCGGCAGCGGTTTTGTCGGCTCGTTGAGCACTTTTCGCAACGTTTTAACACTGTTGGTTTTGGTGGCATTGCAGAGAATATGGAAACCGCGTGGTGTTTTGAGTGCAATAATCTGTCCCCGACCGAGCAGTCGAACGGCTTTTTTAATATCGTTCTCTGTTTTTTCGGTATCTATAAAATTTTTGGGTGTAAAGCGTTTTTGCCGGCGGTTATACTCTCGTTTGATATAGGACTGGATGTTGATATGTTCTGTCAATGTCTTGAGCAGTTCCGGCTCTAGTTTTTGAAAAGCGTGCTCTTCTCCTTTGATCTCCAGAACAAACCCGGTTTTCATCTCTCTTATCTCAGCAGAAAGGGTAAGTGAATCCAACAAAGGCTGCAGCTGTGCACCAAGGTCGATGGTATGGTAGGGAGTACCTTTGACGGTGTATTGGTATACAGGCATATTTACTTCCTTTCTGCTATTATTTTCGGTATCTAAATGGTTGAGTGACGTATATTATAGCAACTTTTTTCGGCAAAACCTAAAAGTAAGATATATTTTACAAAAATTTTGCTTAAATTTAAAGAGAACTTACTTTTTGGGATCTCTTTTGCGGTTTGTCCGATCTCTTTTTGATCATCCACTTTTTAAAAGGCTGCAGGGAGCTGATAAAGTCGGCGACGTCTGTAAACTCTTTGTCGGTCAGGGGCAGGGTAGGCATGGCGTTGGCACTGTATCCGAATACTTTGTAGTGTGCATAGGGGTCTTTTGCGTATGCGGCGATCTCCTCTTTGTGACGTGTATAGGCGACAAGATTGAAATCCGGTCCCAAAGCTCTGCCTCCGTTGATAGTATGGCAGATGGCACAGTTGTTTTTGTAAACCACTTTTCCCGCATTTATATCTGCGTGCAGTTGATTGACGATCAGTAGTAAAAATAGAAATTTTATAACTTTCATAATCTTCCTTTATGAAATTTCGCCGTACTATAGCATAAATAGGACAAAAAGTGTCTTGATTAAAGTCAAGAGTGTGCAAAAGTGTCAATTCCAAACAATTTGTGTTATAATATTTCACATGAATAGAACAAAAACAATACTGATAACCAACGATGACGGATTTGAAAGTCCGGGACTGCACGCGCTTGCGGAAGCGCTTCGACCGCTGGGGAGGGTGATTGTCACCGCACCGACAAACGAGAAGTCTGCCTGTGCGCACAGCATGACCCTTTCCCGTCCGTTGCGTTTCATCGAAATAGACGATGACTTTTACAAACTCGATGACGGCACGCCGACAGACTGTATTTTTCTGGCGCTGAATGCCCACTTTGCGGAGGGGGAGAAGCCCGATCTCATCGTTAGCGGGATCAACCGCGGTTCCAATACGGGAGAGGATATTACCTACAGCGGTACCGTCGGCGGTGCGATGGAAGGGGTGCTTCAGGGGGTGCCGTCTATTGCAATTTCTCAGGTGTGCAAAGACAAGTGTCAAAATATTTTTGATTTCGGGTACGATCTGGCGGCGGAAGTGGCGTACGATTTGGCGAAAAAGGTGCTTGAAGGCGCCTATCCGCTGGGAGAAAGAAAACTGCTCAATGTCAATGTCCCTCCCGTTCACAAAGATGACTGCAAAGGGTACAAAGTGACCAATGCCGGGATTCGCGTCTATGCCAACAGCGCGCATCTGCACCGAAATCCGAGGGGAGAAGAGTACTGGTGGATCGGACTACCCGCATTTGAGTGGGAGAAGCGCAGTGATGCACATATTTCCGACCTGGAAGCGGTTCATGAAGGGTATGTATCCATTACGCCGGTACATTTGGATATGACGGCGTATGACGATCTCCAAGCATTGGAAAAGTGGCTTTGAGATACAGCCGTGTACGCTCTCTGCTGGGTGAAGAGATCGACAGACTTCATGAAGCGAAAGTACTGCTTTTAGGTGTCGGCGGTGTCGGCGGTTTTTGTCTTGACTGTTTAGTGCGCAGCGGTGTGACCGATGTGACGATTGTGGACTGTGATACTTTTGAACCGAGTAACCAAAACCGCCAGATAGGCAGTGAAAATGTTGGTGCGGTGAAGGTGCACCATCTGCAGACGCTCTATCCGACAGTCCAGGCACTTCATGAAAAGGTGACACCGGAGTGGATTGCGGCATTTGACTTTGCACCGTATGATCTGGTGCTCGATGCCATCGATGACATGAAAGCCAAAGTTGCACTGGCAAACAGGGTTTCAGAAAAGCTCATCAGTTCCACTGGCGGGGCGAAAAAGCTCGATCCGACAAAGATAGCACTTACTTCCGTCTGGAAAACGCACGGTGATCCTCTGGCGAAAAAGTTTCGCTACGAACTCAAAAAGAGTGGTTTCAAAGGCGATTTTCCGGTTGTCTTTTCTCCGGAAGTACCGATTTGCAAAGATCTGGGCTCTTTTGTCGGTGTGACCGGGGCTTTTGGACTGACGCTCTGTTCCGCGGCTGTGAGGCGACTATGCGACTGATTTTGTTGTTGCTATTGTTCGCGTCGCTGCTGTTTGCCAGGCTGACACCGCTGGATATGGTACCGGCTGACTACAATGCCACACGTTATCCGAAAGTGAAAATCCTTGACAGCAAAATCGTCAGTTTCAGCCGCATCGACGGGGAAAAGTTTTTCGGTATTTCTGCGCTGGCGTATGATAAAGAGACAGGTATCCTCTATATGCTCAGTGATCGCAGTCGCCTTTTCGGTTTTCGTCTGGAAGTCAAAAAGGGAAAAATCACTACGCTAAAACCGCTGTTCGGTACCAGACTAAAAGACCGTTACGGGCATAAATATTTTATCAAAAAGAGTGATTCGGAGGGGATGACACTGGTAAAGGTCAATGGGCAAAAGATGCTGCTGATCTCTTTTGAACGGTTTCCACGTGTTGTTGCCTATGATCTGCACGGACGGGCACTTGCATCTACGCAGATGCGACTGACACATCTGCCCAAAGTATTGCAAAAGCCGCACCACTACAAAAAGAAAAACGATATGCTCGAGTCGGTCACCTATACGCGCAAATACGGTATGATCACAACCCCGGAAAAACCGCTTCGTAAACGAAAACACGGTTTACACGGCATTTACAACCGAAAAGGGAAAATTTGCGACCTTCATGAAAAAGGCGGCTATTCCATCACCGAACTGGAGACGTTGCCTGACGGAAATCTGCTGGCGCTGGAACGTGATTTTCACCTTAAACCCGCGCTCAATATCTACTTGCGGCTGACAAAAATCGATTTGTCTCACAAGCACCACGGTGTTTGCAAAACCGAAACAGTGCTGGAAGCGACGAGTAAAGAGGGGTGGGCGCTGGATAACTTTGAAGGAGTTACACACCTTGGCGGCGATCTTTACCTGATGGTCAGCGACGATAACGACAACTTTTTTCAGAAGACACTACTGGTACTCTTTCAACTCCACTAAACAGACTCTTTATACAAACGTTGTATAATTTTAACAAATAAACGAGGAGTTTGTCATGGCGAAAAAAAGTATGACTTTTACGGACAATACCACGGGAAAAAGCTATGAATATCCCATTCTCGATGCGACACGCGGTCCCTCTGTTGTGGATATCCGCACTTTTTACAAAGATACCGGAATGTTTACCTACGATCCGGGTTTTACCTCGACGGCAAGCTGCGAATCGAAGATTACGTTTATTGACGGGGGCAAAGGGGAATTGCGGTACCGGGGTGTACCGATCGAAGAACTGGCGAAAAACTAT
>JALWRO010000073.1 GCA_027080605.1 Campylobacterales bacterium | reverse complement strand
GACGGCATACAGATCGAAACGCACAAAAAACAGAGCCGTATCGATACCGCAATCTCACTCTATCCCAAACGCAAACCGACCAGACGAGAAGTGGGTATCGGATATGAGACAAACTACGGTTTCAAAGCATTTTTACACTGGAACCGCAAAAATTTCAAAGGCGATGCACGAAAACTCTCATTCGATCTGAAATATTCCCAGAAAGAGAAGTTGATCAAAAATAGCTTTTACTGGCCGGCACTGCTTAAAATTCCCGGTTTCGACTACTATATGGATTTTAAAAATGAATTCAGTTACTCCAAACTCACATACGACAACTTTGAAGAGAAGAAGATTGCGGACAAAGTACACCTCCTGACAGATCACGACTGGTTCAGTGTCGATATCGGAGCGGGACTGGAGCATATCACCATCCGTAAATTTCAGGATATCTGTAATATCTCCGCCGGAGATTTTTTCCTTTTTTATCCCTACGGCGAAGTCATTTTCGACCTTCGTGATGACAAAATCAATCCCAAAAAAGGTATCTATCTCAGCCAGTATCTCGAAGGCGGTATCCGCTACCTGCTCTCTGAAGTGAGCTATGCAAAAGGTATCGCAGAGGCACGTGCCATCTATACCTACCATCAGTTTACGATGGCTGGCAAAAGTCGTTTCGGACTGCTCCAGGAGTTTGACAACCATCTGCCGGAATCGAAACTCTTTTATGCCGGCGGTGCTTTCAGCAACCGAGCCTACAGCTACAATGAACTGGGTGCTTTTGACGCAGAGTGCGGTAATGTCGGCGGTCGTACACTGCTGGACAATTCACTCGAAATCAGCCATCCTGTCTACAAAAAACTTGATCTGGCATTTTTCTGGGACAGCACGATGATCAGCAAAGATACACTCAATTTCAATCTCGATTTTAAACACGGTATCGGTACGGGGCTTCGCTACAATACGGTGATCGGACCGGTAAAATTTGACATCGGATTCGACCCTGCCGATACCAGACAGTATGCCATCCACTTTCAGATAGGACAGTCGTATTGAAAAAGCGCACCGTTCAATTCCTCGGACTCATAGAAGTAATGATCCTGCTGGGAGCACTTGCAATCTTTACATTGCAAAACCCCAATACCCTCATCTTTTTTTTAAATTACGCTACCAAAGAGTTGAATCTTTCCTACGATTCAGTGGAAGGAAACTTGCTGAAAAACATTACTGTCAAAAATATCACCTACAAGGGTAAACAACTGACCAAAGAGGCGGTCATCGACTGGAATATCAAAGCCCTGCTCACGGCATCACTCAAAATCGATGAAATCAGCATCAAAGAGCTCAACATTCCCGTCACTGAGGAGTGGATCGATGATCTGCGCAAAAAATTTCACCGAAGCGATACAACAAGCAGTGTCACACATATCCCCTCTGTCGAAATCTCCTCCATTTTCTTTTCGGCGCTCCCTTTTGAAAACCACTCTGTCAAAGTCAACCGCATCGAACTCTTCGCCAAAAATCTCCGGGGAAATCTCAAACATCTCGATGTAGGCTTTTTCTCGTTTCTGACAGAGAGCAACTATGCCGATATCACCGCGCTGGGTAAACTGGAAAAGAGCCGCCTCTCCTTCGAAAAACTATGGCTCGAGAAGATCGATATCGCCAAAATCAGGGCTTTCATGAAGAGCCGAAAAAAATCTCCACAAAAACAACCGTCCACTCCTCCCACCTATCGCCGTTTTATTCAGGAGATATTCGCCAACAGCGTCATTGTCTATATCAAACCGCTGCATGCCGGACACTATCAGATCAGCCAGAGCAGTATTGCACTGAGAGAGCTCAGGACAACAGATATGCAACACTTCAATGCCAAAAAAGTCTTTATCAAAGCAACAACCAATATGTGGCATATCTCTTCCTACGGTACCCTGAAAGAGAATACACTGCTCACCAAAGCGCGTGTGACACTGATCGATCAATATTTCAAACGTTTTGTACCCTTTTTCAACTTCAACGCTATCCAACCGGTCACTGCCGATCTCAAAGTCAACAAAGAGGGTCTCAGCGGAGACTTCACAACGCGCACTTCACAACTGATGATTCGCAAATACCGTGATATCAATGCCTCCATTCCCAAACTGACGGCGCATGTCGATTTTAACTTTCAAAAACTCGATATGCAAGGCGCAATCAACGCCACACTCTGCACCAGATACACCCCTTCCGCACACGTAAACGGGCATATCTACTACAACAGAGAGAAACACTTTTTCTATGACGGCAATCTCTCCGTTCCCAAAGTGCGTGCATTGCCGGTACAACTTGTCACACTATTGCAAAAAAGCGATATCACTTTCCACGGCAATACCAAAAAAGTAGCGGCAGATTTGCAAAACGATTATCTCACCGCTCATTACGACGGAACAAACTATATCCGCACCAATCTGCACGTCGCATCACACCCGCTGCCGCTGCACCGTTTTTTTCCAAAACTGCCAGAAACACTTCATGAAACCGAAGCGAGCATCACAGGGGATATTCCGGTCAATTTCAAAAAATTTATGCCGTTGAAGCCGCGTTTCAGTATCACCTCTAATCTCTTCGACATCAACGGTACCGCTATTGTGGGTAAACAAACAGAAGCACATCTGCGCCTCACGAAGGCGAAACAATCCCTTTTGACAACCCTCTTACCCAAACTGCGTCAAAACACTCTTTTCCCGGCACACCTCGATCTCACCTATCTCAACCGAAAAAGCCATGCCGTACTGAAAAACAAAAATGCAAAAATTGTTTTGAACCAAAATTTCGCTACTTCCCGGACTGACGCCGCATTTCAGGAAGGTCCGCACACCCTAAGCCTGCACGGGGATCTCAACAACGACTGCAACATCACTTTTCAATCTCCGTCACTTCGTGAGTTTCAGGATTTCATACACCGTTTTTACCGTTTCAAAAAACTGCCTTTAGACGGTGATATCCGCCTCGATACCACTCTTCATAAACTTCGCAAAGCGGATGCCGTACTGCATGGAAAATGGTTTGTCTATGAATATAAACCCAACCGTTTTCTCTTTGCCGAAAAGATCCGTATGGAAGCAGCATATGCAGACCGGGCACTGCGACTGAAACGATACATTTTCAACACATATCTTGACCGGGATCGTATCTTTTTTGCAAACAGGACATCTGTGGCACATTTCACCAACAAAAAAATTGTCGTCGACCGTTTTTACATCAACGATCTCGCCAGACTGAAGGGAAGTTACGATTACACCGGACAAAGCGGTATTTTCACACTAAAAACAAAAAACTACCACTACAACGATCTCGAAGGCAATTTCTATTTCGATGCGAACCTGGACATTAGCCTCTCTCCAAAAAACAACGATATCGAAGGGGAAGTGGTACTTAACAAAGGCACCATCACCTATGCACCGCGTAAAAAGCATTATGTACAGGACAAAGATATCATCATCCTCCAGAACCAGAAAGTCGTTGTCAAAGAGGAGGACAAACTCTCACTCGATGTCTCCGTCGTATCGAAACGTCCCATTTACTATAAAATTCCCAATACCGACGTCAAACTGGAGATTGATCTGAAAATCTGGAAAGAGATCAACAAAGATCCTGAGCTGCTCGGTATGGTCAAAATTCTCAGCGGTACCCATGTTCAGGGCGGCAAAGAGTTTGAACTCGAACCAGGCGAAATACTTTTCGGAGGATCACCGCTGAACCCCTACCTCAGTATCCGTGCCATTCACCGCAGCGATCCCTACACCATCTATGTCAATATCACCGGACAACTTGACGCGCCGATCATCAACTTCAGCGCTACGCCTTATCTGAACCAGAGCGATATTCTCTCTCTGCTGCTTTTCAACAGTACCACCGGAGAGCTGATGAGCGGCAATCAGGATACTTCCAAAACAGCCATCTCCATGTTCGGAAGTGTCTTTGCCAAAGAGATTGTCCAGAACTTCGGTATCAAACTCGACAAACTGGTCCTGACCACCACCGAAGAGGGAAAACTGGGGGTAGAACTGGGCAAAAAACTTTCCAAAAAAGTAACCCTGGTCTATATCAACGACATCGTACAGACCATCAAAATCCGCTACAAAATGAGCGACCACTTTGAAACCGACTTTATCTTCAGCCCCGACAACAGCGGCGTGGATCTTATTTACAAGGATGAATACTGATGCAATACAGACTTTTTTATCTGCTTCTGCTGCTTTTACTGACCGGCTGCGGTCATGTCATACGTGACAACAACAGCACCGACACCTCCGTCTCCCAAAACGACGGCATCAAAATCAATGCATATTTTTCCCAGACCAGCGGAAACTACCATGACGGAGGTGGCATCGATGCCCTGCTTGTTGATGATTATAACCGGGCAAAAGAGGAGATACTCGTTGCCATCTATGCCCTGACCAACGACCGTATCCGCGATGCACTGATCGCCGCACACCAAAGAGGCGTAGATGTCGAAGTCTATACCGACGACGGAGAACTCTTCTCCGATAACATGAAACTGCTCAAAGAGGCAGGTATTCCTGTTTTAAGTGACGAAGACCCCTCTGCCCTCATGCACGACAAATTCAGTGTCATCGACAGAAAAATTGTCTGGAGCGGTTCATGTAACTATACCTATTACGCTTTTTACCGCAACAATGAAAACCTGGTCAAAATCACAGGGAGCAAAGTCGCGGAAGTGTACCGCCGGGAGTTTTTTGAGCTGTGGGAGCATCGACTTATCGAAAATGCCTATGTGTCCGATGTACTGGAGATCTACTTCTCCCCGGAGGACGATTTTGAACAGCGGCTTCTGGATCTGATAGCGCATGCGCACAAAGAGATAGATTTTCTCGCATTTGCATTTACCAACGATAACGTCTCCGATGCGTTGATCGCCAAAAAAGAGGAAGGCGTAACCGTCAAAGGGGTTATCGACGAAAAGCAAAACAGCTATCAGAAAAAGAGTTCAGATTACCAAAAACTGAAAGAAAACGGTATCGACGTACATCTGGACGGTAACAGATACACACTTCATGACAAGATCATGATTATCGACGACACCGTCATTACCGGTTCCTACAACTTTACCCAAAAGGCTAACGATACCAATAATGAAAACAGTATCGTTGTCCATAACAAAGCATTTGCCGACCGGTACAAAACGGAGTTTCAAAAGATTTTCGCGGAAGCGAAACCCTAAGGGCACCTCTAAAACGCATTCCCCCTGAAAGCCTCTTTTTTGGCTTTCGCAATCTCCAGAGCGGAGAGAAATTTACTCTCGAGTGTCTCATAGTTGTCAAAATTTTGCAAATGTTTCTGCAGCATATCCGAAAGCTCACTCACAGCACCCAGCTGCTGGGTTAAAATATCCTGATGCTGCAGTGCTATGAATGTCTGTTCATCGACTTCCATACCGGAATCAAATACAAGATCGTTGATCTTCTCCATCGACTCGAAATTGAGCCTGGCAATATCCTCCTGCACAGATTTGATATGCATAAAGATTTGCCCCAGTACATCACATACTGCCGCTTCACTCTCTTGCGTCACTTCCACTAACTGCATTCTGTTCCTTTGTTCATATATTCATCGGTTCCTGTGCCTATATCGGCATATCTCTTTTTAACCTAAATAGTGTAAAATCGGGTATGAAATATTTTTTGCCGATTTTTGCGCTCCTTTTACACGGATGCCTCTATTTCAATGAAAAAGGCGTTTCCGGTCATCTTTACGATAATTGTCAGGAATATTACGACGAATGCGGTATCTATCACAAAGAGTGCCCGCCCAATCTCGTCGATTACAGTGATATTAAAAAGGGTGTCGTACAAATAGGCAGTGACATCAAAGAGTATGTCAACCCCTCCACACAAAAGGCTGTTCATGAACCTCGATGCCCTCCGCAGTGAACGCCGTAAATGGCTTGGATGGAAAAATATCGCTCCGCTGCGCACACTGCTGGATGCACTGCCGGAGATAGAAACTACCTGTCAATTCACAGATGTCATTACCGTTTCAGGCGAAATCGATGCCGCTCTCAGCAAGCAGATTTATGAAACCGCGATGGCACTGCGTCCCTGGCGCAAAGGTCCCTTTCAACTTTTCGATACCTACATAGACAGTGAATGGAACAGTGCCCTCAAATACAACCTGCTCTCCCCGCATTTTGACCTCAAAGGCAAACGTGTTGCCGATGTCGGCTGCAACAACGGCTACTATATGTTTCGTATGCTCTCACAGCAGCCGGAAAAGATAGTCGGTTTCGACCCTTCTCCTCTCTTTTTGACACAGTTCGATTTTGTCAATCACTTTATCAAAAGCGATATTTGCTACGAACTGCTGGGTATCGAACATCTGGCATTTTACGAAGAGAAGTTTGACACCGTCTTTTGTCTGGGCGTGCTCTACCACCGAAGCGATCCCGTTTCAGCACTGAAATCTCTGAAAAAGGGGATGGTCAAAGGTGGAGAACTCTACCTGGACACTTTCATGATCGACGGCGATGAGGAAGTCGCACTGACGCCGCATAAGACCTATTCGAAAATTCCCAACATCTACTTCGTCCCGACCATACCCGCACTCAAAAACTGGTGTTACCGCGCCGGGTTCAGTCAGGTGGAAGTACTGGAGATCACCAAAACCACCCCTGACGAACAGCGCAAAACCGACTGGATAGAGGGGGAAAGTCTTGAAAACTTCCTCGATCCGAATAATCCGGATCTGACGGTAGAGGGGTATCCCGCACCCAAACGTCTCTACATCCGGGCTGTACTCTAAACATCCGGTTCAAAAAAATCCGCTTTATCCGATATTCATTCTAATATTACAGTACTAAACTAAATACAACAGAAGGAAAACGATACGTGGAAGAGACCGTTGAAACCAAACCGCATGTTCATGAAGAAGAAGGTGTCGAAGAGATACTACAAACCCATATTAAAATTCAGGAGAACCACTCTTACGAGCTTTTGACACTACAACCCAATTTTGCACGGGTCAAACTACTGACCAAACTGGCGGAAAGGATCGACGAAAGTGACTATATTTACGAAGCCTCTCTCTTTTCATGCGCCAACTTTTGCGCCGTTGCCGCGGTCAATGAGAGACAGAACCATATTATCGGGGCAAAAACAGAGTTTCTGAACCCCGTCAAACTCGAAGATGAAGAGATCATTTTCGAAGCGACGGCGACAACCAACAGTTCCGGCAAAAAGCAGATCGAAGTGATCGGCAGTGTCAAGGGTATTATCGTTTTTGAAAGCAGCTTCATTTCACTCAAACTCGACAAAAAAAGCCTTCTGAAAGAGGAGCCGAAATAGTATCAAAACCGGATAGGTACCTCGAAAAGTTCGCGAAACATAAACGCTTCGACGACATCATCGATATCCATGGGTGCAGGCGTCTCCAGTACCGGAATAGACTCTTCGAAAAAGGGTGCGACGTCATCGTTTTTTGACTTGACTACCACTGCTTCGATAAACTCTTCAATCGCATCGCGGTCATCATAAAACGTCACATCGACCACACCCCCGCCATCTGCCTCTACCAGTGCCCACTTTTTCAAATCGGCTATCATCGCTACCGACGCATCACGCGCCTCTTCATCTACCGGAATTAATAAAAACATGACACTCCCCCTTCCCTCTATTTTATACTTTTAACGCGTTATATGCCAGAAACAGCACCGCCAGCGGCGCGATATAGCGAATACTGAAGTACCATATTTTAAAGACGACATTCCCCATATGTCCCAGCAACTCCCCTTCGACGATATCGCGCTTCATGACATATCCGACAAAAAGTGCGATCAAAATACCGCCCAGCGGCATCAAAAAGGAATCCACCGAAAACTCCAGCACATCAAACAGCGACTTTTTGCCAAACGTCAGTAACCCTTTGTATCCATCCGAAATTGAAAAGATCACCAGCACCCCGACGACAAAATAGAGTACCGAACTCCAGACAACCGCTTTTTTCCGCTGCCATTTCAGACGATCTTCCAGATAC
>JALWRO010000072.1:6975-8029 GCA_027080605.1 Campylobacterales bacterium | reverse complement strand
CCATGAATACAACGCCCGATGTCCTCAAAGAGAGTGCCTACGCGATGGGTGCGACAAAGTTTGAAGTGATCAAAGACGTGGTGATGCCGTACTCCAAAGCGGGAATTATCGGTTCTATCATTCTGGCACTGGGGCGTGCACTCGGGGAAACGATGGCGGTGGCATTTTTGATCGGTTCTGTGATGCGATTGCCGCAGAAGATCACCGATCCGACCACTTCCATTCCGGTACTTTTGGCAAACAACTTTGCCGAGGCGGAAGATCTGGAGCTGAGTTCCATGTTCTATCTGGCGCTGATCCTTTTTGTAGTGAGCTTCATCATCATCTCCAGTGCAAAATTTTACTTTCTGGGGAGACAAAAACGATGAACAGACTCTTGTTAAATAAAGTAATTTTGGTACTTTCGACACTCTCCGCGATTGTCGGTATCGTGTTTCTTTTCTGGATTTTGGCGACACTGACTATCAGAGGGCTTTCGAGTATGCATTTTGGTATCTTCGTGCATGATCTGGTTAACGGCGGTATCCGAAACCTGCTGATTGGACAGTTTACGATGGCGCTGATCGCCACGGCGATCGGTGTGCCGCTGGGGATGATGGCGGGTATTTGGCTGCGGGAGTACTCCAACCAGAGCAGGCTGGCATCGGTTATCCGTAATCTGAGTGACGTCATGATGAGTGCCCCTTCGATCGTCATCGGTGTCTTTGTCTATGCACTGCTGGTCTCACCTGTGAACCATTATAGCGGTTGGGCGGGCAGTGTGGCGCTGGCGATCATGATGATCCCCATTATCATCTCCACGACGGACAATATGCTCTCTCTCGTTCCCAAAGAGTTACGGGAAGCGGGGATTGCGCTTGGCGGCAGCAAACACAAAATTATTTTACAGATTGTCGTCAAAGCGGCGAAGGTGGGTATCACCACCGGTATTTTACTGGCGTTTGCGCGTATTATCGGTGAGACAGCACCGCTGCTTTTTACCTCGGCAAACAATGCCTACATGACGATGAACCTGAACAACCAGTTGCCGTCGCTGACGGTGAGTATTTACATC
>JALWRO010000072.1:6316-6965 GCA_027080605.1 Campylobacterales bacterium | reverse complement strand
ATTTACAACCTTGCCAACTACCCGGATGCCGAAAGCCGTGATCTGGCGTGGGCGGCGTCGTTCATATTGACAATGATTGTACTGTTTATCAACCTGATGGGCAGATTTTTAACCAGAGACAAAGGATAACTATTTATGGCTAAACAGATTATTATGGATATCAAAGATTTTTCGTTTCGTTACGCCGGGGCGCCGAAACCCTCTCTTAAATCGATCAATTTGCCGGTTTATCACAACAAAATTACGGCGATGATCGGTCCGAGTGGCTGTGGGAAGTCGACACTGTTGCGTGCCCTGAACCGTATTCATGATCTCTATCCGGGTAATGAGTACAAAGGGGAAATTAATCTTCTCGACCTTCAAAATGATACCTATTTCAATATTTTGAAGCTCAAGAAAGAGAATGAACTGATCCGTCTCAGACAGCGCGTGGGGATGATTTTCCAGAAACCGACACCGTTTCCGATGAGTATTTTCGACAATGTCGCCTACGGACTCAGACTGGCGGGAGTGAAAGATAAAACGGTACTCGAAGAGAAAGTGACAACCGCGCTGAAGGGGTCTGCCATCTGGAACGAAGTGAAAGATCGTCTCAACGACTCTGCCATGGGGCTTTCCGGCGGGCAGCAGCAGAGGCTCTGTATTGCCA
>JALWRO010000072.1:0-6306 GCA_027080605.1 Campylobacterales bacterium | reverse complement strand
GATTTTACTCCTGGACGAACCGACATCGGCGCTCGATCCGATCTCCACCGGTGCGATCGAAGAGTTGGTCAGCGAACTGAAAAAAGAGCTTTCCATCGTCATTGTCACGCACAATATGCAACAGGCGAGTCGTCTCAGTGACTATACCGCGTTTATGTATCTGGGGGAATTGATTGAGTATAATAAGACAGACAAGATATTTTTAAATCCGAAAGAGAAACTGACGGAAGATTATGTAACAGGGAGATTTGGATAATGCTGACAAACTATAAAGAGATACTGAATAAATCGCGTCGTCGTGTACTGGCACTTGCCTCAGATGTACTCACCGCATACGAGTTGACGGTGGCTGCTTCCAGAGAGGGTGATTTGGAGAAAGCGAGTGAAGCGAGAAACCTGCTCAAAGATGCTCACAACCGAAACAGCAAAATCGACAATGAAATCATCAAAACACTGGCGCTCTTTTCCCCGGAAGCAAGGGATCTTCGCGTTGTCATCGCCTATTTGAAGATTACGAGTGAATTGACACGCATCTCCGACTACATTCGCAGTTATGCCAAAAAAGTCAAGATGCAGATCAGCGGTGAAATGGAACTCTCCGCTTTGCGTGACGACATGAACTCTTTTCTGGAGAGTACGCGAAAATCACTTGAAGCGGCGATTGCCTCGATCGAAGCAGAGAGTGAAGAACAACTGGAAAACCTCTATCGCAAAGTCAATGTCGAAGAGAGCAAGTGTGACGATATTATCTCAATTCTGGAGAAAAATATTTTGCAGCAGATCTGTGTTAATCCTGAAGATGCCGAAGATATGGTAGAGTTTATCAAAAGTATCCGCAAACTGGAGCGTATCTCCGACCGAAGTGTCAATATCGTCAAACTGGCCTATTTCGCACAAAAAGGTGGAAAGTTGAAGCTATGAAAAATGCCCATATCGTCATCATCGAAGATGAAGAGGATATCCTCGAGCTCGAAGAGTACCATCTGCAAAAAGCCGGTTATGAAGTGACAGGATTTTTATCGGTCAAAAAGGTGGAAGAGCTGCTTGCCGAAGAGGAGGTGGATCTGCTGATCGTCGATCGTAACCTTCCGGGAACGGAGGGAAGTGAGTTTGTTGCACAGCTGCGCCGGGAAGGGTATCAGATTCCGGTTATCTTTGTCTCCGCCAAAGATCGTGACGATGAGGTCGAAGAGGGTTTTTTACGGGGTGGTGACGATTATCTCACCAAGCCTTTTAACATGAATGAGCTGGTGTTGCGTGTTAAATCGATTTTACGCCGTACGATGGGTGAGGGCGAGGGTAAACTGCTCTATCGTGATATGATGCTGGAGCTGGATGAACGCAAAATCTTCATCGACGGTGAGGAGATTAAGCTCAGCAAACTGGAGTTTGAACTTTTGCTCTATTTCGTCAGGCATAAACACACCGCGCTCACGCGTGATCAGCTGCTCGATGCTGTCTGGGGGGATGATGAATTTAAACAGGAAAAGACCGTCAATGTTACGATCAACCGCTTGCTGAAAAAGATCGATCCGCAGAAGAACAAAGGCTATATTGAACCGGTGCGGGGTGTAGGGTATAAACTATGCTGAGACTCGATCAGTTATATTTTCGCAATTTTTCCGTTCTTTTCTTTCTGACACTGCTTGTGACAGCGGTCAGCGGCTATTTTTTGCTCGAACGCATCGAAATTAACAACCATAAAACGATGCTGAACAATATGATCAACGAATATATTGTCACCGAAAAGTATCTCAAAAACCCCGACAAACTCATTCATGAAATCAAGGCGAAAACCGGTGTGCGCATAACGATCATCGACAGTGAGGGCAGGGTACGTTTTGAGAGCAACCGAAAGGTGGAAGGGATGGAAAACCATCTCAACCGTCCCGAAATTCAGCAGGCGCTGCAGTATGGCAAGGGGCATGCGATCCGCCACTCCAGAAGTGTAGGCAGAGATTTTCTCTATGTCGCCAAAAAGGACGGTGACCGCTTTGTCCGGATGGCGTATGCCTTAGATAGTATTCAGGAGAAGTTTTTCAAGTTTTGGCTCAAAGCGATGTTTCTTTTCGCCGGAGCGATGGTGCTTGCTTTCTGGCTGGCAATGAAGATCAACCGCCGGATCTCATATGATCTCGAGCATATCGAAACGAGTCTGGAAAATATGTTGAATAAAAACTATGAAGTAAGTTTTGATGAGGTCAGTTGCTGCCGGGAGTTTGATACCATCTCGAAACAGATCACCAAAGTGAGTAAGAAGCTGGAAAAAAGAGAGCGACAGAAAGCCAAATATACCAAAAATCTGAAAATACTCAGCAAAAAGCAAAGCGATATTATCTCTGCAATCTCTCATGAGTTTAAAAATCCGGTTGCCGCCATTGTGGGCTATACCCAGACAATTCATGAAGATGACAACCTCAGCCCGACAATACGCAAAAAGTTTCTGGAAAAAGTACTCAAAAACGCTTCCAAAATCTCTTCGATGATTGACCGTCTGGCACTGGCGATCAAACTGGAAAATGAAAATTTTAAACCGGAATGGAGTGATTTCAGAATAAAACCGCTGCTGGAAGAGATTTGCGAAAATCTGTTGCAAAAATACAAAGGGCGGGAGATTGTCATCGATGCGGATGAGACGCTGAAAATACGCAGTGACCGGGGAATGTTCGAAAACCTTATGACAAACCTGATCGAAAATGCACTGAAATATTCGGAAGATGAAGTGACCGTGAGAGTGACGAATGAGAGGATTGAAGTGATCGACCGGGGCATCGGGATCAGTGAAGCGGATATCGGGCAGATTACTAAACGCTTTTTTCGTGTCGATGCACTCAGCTGGGATAACTCCATCGGTGTGGGGCTTTACATTGTCAAGTATATTCTCAAACTTCACAACACTCACCTGGAGATTGAAAGTGAGCCGAATAAGGGTTCTACGTTCTGGTTTGATATAAAAATGTTGGTTGTCCGCTAAAGATGAAAGAGAGCAGAGAAGCACGTTTTAACGCCATTGTCGCGCAGGAGAAAGATCCGCTTTACAAAGAGTGGTTGCTGGAAAACAGGGAAATTTTCATCACCCGTCCCCGTACCCAGAAAAAAGCCTGGCTTGAAGCGCTGGAGATGACAGACAGTAGTGAAGAGGGACTTGAAGGTGTGGAGATTCACAAAGGAGAGATCTACTTCGCCGACCTCGATCCCCATGCCAAAGGCAAAATCCGCCCCGTGGTTATCTGGCAAAACGACAAACTCAACCGTGCCGTGACGCTGGGCATCTATCACAATATCATCGTCATGCCGCTCAGCTCAAGACTCTACGGCGGCGCCTACCGCTATCGCATAGAAACCAGAGACAACCTTCCGAAAACCAGTGAAATTGTTTGCAATGCCATCGGACTGGTCGGAAGCAACCGATTGATGCCGAAACGGGGATTGCTTACGAAACTGAGACTTCATGAACCAGATGCGGTTACGGAGATTTTAAAAGAGATCATGGGGTGAAGCGGTGTATTGTCTCATGAAGAATAGATTGCAAACTGTGCTATAATAACATCAGCAAACAAGAGGAGTATCGATGGCAGCACCGGA
Source organism: Campylobacterales bacterium (assembly GCA_027080605.1). GTDB lineage: Bacteria > Campylobacterota > Campylobacteria > Campylobacterales > QNZT01 > QNZT01. Next base: position 2,721 of record JALWRO010000072.1, on the reverse strand, counting down.
ACTTATGCCTCATTTTACCTACAAAGAGTATCAGCAGTGGGAAGATAACTGGGAATTGATTGACGGTATTCCCTATGCGATGGCACCTGCCCCTTACCCGAAACATCAGAAGATTGTTTTTGCCATTGCCAGAGAACTGGACAAAAATCTGCACTGTATATTCAAAAATGTCTGTGAAATCTATATCTCTCCTATCGACTGGAAAGTAAATGATACGACCGTTGTGCAGCCGGATGTCGCGCTCTTTTGTGAAAAGACAGAAAAGCAGTACTTTTCAAAAACACCGCTGCTGGTTGTGGAAGTACTGAGTATGGCGACTGCCCTGAAAGATACGACGACTAAATTTGACCTTTATGAAAGAGAGGGGGTTCCGACCTATATTATCATCGATCCCGATAAAGAGAAGGCGGAGATTTTTGAACTTGATGAGGGGAAATACCGACGTGTTCAAAAGATAGAACATGAGGGGATCTATCGTTTCGCCCATAAGGAGTGTGAAACAGAAGTGGATTTTCAAAAGGTGTTCGGTTAGTGTATTACTTTTGAAAAGTCAAGTATAAACGTCGACCCTTCCCCTTTCTCCGATACGATCGCCAGACCAATGCCGTATCTTTGGCAGATGGTATTGACGATGTCCAGCCCTATGCCAAATCCCCCTCCCATTTCCGTGGCGCGTTTGTAGCGTTTGAGGATCAATGCCTGATCTTCTTTGCTGATGCCGATACCCTCATCCCGGACACTGAGTTTTCCCTCTTTGAGGGTTACGGTGATGGTGGTATTGGGGTGGCTGTATTTGACGGCGTTTGAGAGGAGGTTGTTGATGAGTTTTCCGGCACTCTCTTTGTCCATAGTGACATAGGTGGAGTGCAGATCGGTTTGAAATGTAACATTTCTGGCGGCGGCGATCTCTTCAAAAAAGGTGATATTCTTCAAAATCTCTTTTTTCAGGTCGAAACGTTTGATCTCTTCTCTGTGGTGTCCCGAAAAACTGACATGTGAGAGGGTGTTGTAGATGTAGGAGATCTGCTTTGCACTGATGGAGATGTGCCGCAGCAGTTTGGGATCGCTGTTGCCCTTTTTCTTCAGTGCTGAAACGCTCATGATCAACGCTGTGACAGGGGTATTGATCTCATGGGTGGCGTCTTTGATGAATCGGTTCAACTCCTTTACCTGATCTTTGACCGGTTTGAGCAGCAGTTTGCTGAGCAAAAAGCCGATAAACGCGACAAAGAGCAGCGAAAAGAGCATTGTTGTGGCAATCAGGATTTTTAAAGAGTGCAGTTGTGCGGGTATACGGATATCTTCAGCGACGATATAGCGGACGTTTAATACCGGTTCATGCAGTTTTTTGACCATGTGGACACGCTGTGGTCCGGGATCCATCGGTTTGCTGAAGTTGATATCGCCAAAGCGCAGGTTCCCGGCAACAGGTTGTTTTGCACTGTCAAAAAGCCCGACATGCAGTTTGTATTTCCGGGGTTCAAAGGTGAATTTCTGCTTATACATACACGCTTTGCGCAGATCCATTTCAGCGGAGAGGATGGTGCTCTGCAGATCCGTTTTACAGGCAGTTTTGGTTTCGGAAACGGCTTTGTTGTAGTAGAGCAGGGCGATAATACCCATCAAAACGAGTGCGGAGAGGGTGTAGATGGTCAAAAAGCTGTAAAGTGCTCTCTTCTCATTTGGATTCAAAACTGTATCCCAGCCCGCGGACGGTTCGGATCATATCTTTCCCCAGTGACTGGCGCAGGTTTTTGATATAGACGCGCAGTGTGGCATCGCTGGGGAATTCATCATAGTCCCAGATATTTTGCATCAGTTCATCGGTGGAGATGACACGGTCGGGGTGATTGAGAAAATAGTGCAATATCTTCGCCTCTTTCAGTGAGAGAGAAACGGCATCTTTGTTTTTAAAGAGCAGCCTTCGCTTCATGAAATCAAACTGCAGCGTCTCATCTATGGTAATCAGATTTTCATCTTCAATGTGATACCGCTTTTTGAGATTGTTGATCCGCTCATCCAGCTCTTCGAGTTCGAAAGGCTTTTTGATATAGTCGTCGCACCCCGCCGTGAAGCCCTGCCGGAGATGATCGATATCCTGATAGGCGGTTATAAAAATAGCAGGTGTGTTCTTCTGAAAATCCCGTGCATCTTTCAGCACATCCAGCCCGTTTCTGCCTGGAACGTTGATGTCGAAAATAAAGAGATCAAACGTACCGGAGTCTATCGCTTCAACCGCTGCATCCCCGTCCATGCAAAGTGTTACAACATATCCCGACTCTGTCAGGTGGTCATACATGAGATCTGAAAGGATGGGATCGTCTTCGAGCAAAAGGATTTTCATGAACTACTCCGGCTGTTTTTCTTCTCTAAAGTATAGCGTTTTTTTGTGTAGATGGTGTGTAGGGAAGAGGATACATTGGATGCTTCATGAAAGTATTTGAGCTTTCATGAAGTCTTTTTTAAGATTTAGCCTAAATTTTTTCTTGCAATCCGTACCGCTTCGACCATATTCCTGAGGCTCGGTTTGACCTCTTCCCATTTGCGGGTTTTCAGACCGCAGTCGGGGTTGATCCAGAGTTGTTCTTTGGGGAGCACTTCCAGCAGCGCGTAGATCTGTTCGACGATCTCCTCGACGCTGGGGATGCGGGGCGAGTGGATGTCGTAGACGCCGGGTCCGACCTCCTGTTTATAGCCGTGTTTTTTGAAAATTTTGAGCAG
>JALWRO010000071.1 GCA_027080605.1 Campylobacterales bacterium | reverse complement strand
CCCATAGCACTTGCCATGGGAGGCGGTGGACATAAAAGAGCTGCAGGGTTCAACGTACGGCATAGAGATACACAAAAAATACTAGACGATATTCTGCAAAAGGTACATTTATGAATCGAAGAAAAAAAGCGAGTGCTTTAGGACCTCTCTTTCTTATTTTATTACTCCTCGGAGGTGCTTACGGTGCCTATAAAATGCTGCATTCACCCGCTTTTGAAACCAATCGACCGGTCATCGATCTGCCGGCAGAACGTTTCTGGAACAGCCACCACCCTTTTAACGTCAATATCAGCGACGATACCGGTCTGAAAAGAGTGATGGCATATCTCAGCAACGGCAAAGAGCGTGTCAAAATTGCCGATATCGATTTTAAGAAACCACCCAAAACGTATGCATTGCAAATCAAATATCCCAAAATAGGTTTTATGGAAAACAGCGACAATCTGCTTTTGACAGTGATTGCCCAGGACATCAGCAAATGGCATTTTTTCAAAGGCAACAGCAGCATTAAAAAAGAGCGCCTCAAAGTCGACACCCAAAAACCCGATCTCTTCTCACTCATCACCTCTTACGGAATCACCAGAGGCGGCAGCGCGCTGGCTATTTTCAAAGCTACGGACAAAAACCTCAAAGAACTTTACGTTGAAACCAATTTCGGTAAAAAATTTGAACCGACTCCTTTCTACAAAAATGGGTATTACGCGGTATTGCTGGCATGGCCTATCCATCAGAAACGTTTCCGTGCAAAAATCATCGCCAAAGATGCGGCAGGCAACGTAGCCAAAGCCCGACTGGGATTTTTCCTCAAAAGCAGAAAATACAGAACCTCCTACCTTCAGGCAAAAGATCGTTTCATCAACGGTAAAATTTCTGACCTCGCAGAAGATGAACCGGAACTGACGGCAAACCTTTCCCCTACCGAGAAGCTTAAATTTATCAATGAAACATACCGTACCAAAAACGACGGACTCATTAAAGAAATTACGTCGAAGGTAGATCATAACCGCATCAGCTCCTTTGATATTCGTCCTTTTTACCCGCTGAAAAACGGAAAAGTGGTGGGAAGTTTCGGCGATCACCGTTACTACTGGTATAAAAATAAAGAGAACGTTATCAGCGAATCGTACCATCTTGGCATAGATCTTGCAAGTGTGCGCATGGACGATATCATCATCAGCAATCCCGGTGTAGTGGTTTTTGCAAACTATAACGGTATTTATGGTAATAATCTGATTGTTTACCACGGTCTGGGACTATACACTGTTTACGGTCACTGTTCCACTCTCCTGAAAAAGAGAGGCGATATCGTCGAAGCGGGAGAAGTTGCCGCCAAAACAGGTGCGACGGGTCTTGCACTGGGAGACCATCTCCACTTCAGCACAATGGTACAGGGCATTTTTGTCAGACCGGCGGAATGGATGGACAGCAAGTGGATTCAGGCAAACATCATCGATGTGATTGATAACGCAAAAAAAATGATAGACAAATAACAGCAGGAGAGGAAACGTTCATGAAGGCAAAACAGAAAAATCTGAGGATATTCGAAATCGAAATTACAGACGATGATGAATTTTTTGCTTATATGAATAAAAACCTGATTTTGTTAAAAGATTTCTTTTTGCTCATCCACGGTCAAGTTAGTGAAAAAATAAAATCCTACCTTGAAGAGCAGGGGTTGTGCTATAAACTGGCTTCAGAATGTAAAATTAAAATGCCTTCTAAACACAATACCAATGAAAATCGTGCTATAATAGCACCAAAAGAGCCGGAAAAAGCGTCAGCAAGCAAAGAACCGAGTATCAGAATCATCAGCGAAAAAGTAAAAACACTTTTTATTGAACAACCTATTCGTTCCGGCAGAGAGGTTATTCATGAAGGCGATGTAACCATATTCGGACGTGTCAACAGCGCTTCCAAAGTGATTGCGGAAGGCAATGTGGAAGTATACGGCATTATCGACGGTCTGGTGCAGTGTGACGG
>JALWRO010000070.1 GCA_027080605.1 Campylobacterales bacterium | reverse complement strand
CGTTAAACGCTTTCATGAAGAGGTCGAAATCGTGATTGACCCAGACCGGAATGGCGTAAAAGAGAGGATCGCCGTATTTGATAATGAAAATACCGAGCAGCCCGATGATGAGCATGTATTTGGCAAAATAGCGACGGTGATAGATCGCAGTGATGACATAAAGCCCCAAAACATGTGCGAGGATAAATCCGCGTGAATTGTTCAGTGCCACAAAGAGTATGAAGAGTACCGTGGAGAGCAGAAAAAAGAGTTTGAATATTTGCAGATGTTGGCTATCTTTTTCAAGAAAAACTTTATAATAGGTGTAGAAGAGCAGAATGGTATTGAGCGGGAAAAAGCGTTTGAGATAGCCGTATTTGGCAAAGATGACTCCTGAGCGGTAGAGTTCGGAATTTTGGATGGTTTTAACCAGACCGCCTTCGCCGTGTATGTAGATGAAAAGTGCTGCAAAAAGGATAAAATAGGCAAAGAGTATCATATTGATCCAGCTCTTTTCCGAGATGCGCAGTTGTATGGAAAAATTGGAAACAGCGGTGCCGGCACTGCGCAGGTTAAAGCCCAGCAGAAAAAAGAGATAAGCCAGAAATACGATGACCGCGGTGAAAGGATTTTTGTTGAAGTAAAATTTCCCCAGTTGCAGGTCTTTACTCAGGATATCGGTACCGTAAAACATGAGTGCGACGGGGGTCAGTACATAGACCAGAAAAAAGAAAAAGTGAAATAGCATGATATGGTCAATGACAAAGAATCTTTTACGTGTCAATTCAACATAGATAATTAACAGACCCAAAAGAAGATAAATCATATAATCCATAAACTACCCTTTACACTACGGGCAATATCGACTATTTCTGTTTCAGTTTGAATGAGGAGTAATATATGGCGTATCAATGGTTGTTTTTGTTACTTATTATACCGTTACAAGTTTTTTCTGTTGTTTATGAAACAAAGCAACCCCATACACTTCATGAAGTACTGAAACAGGTCCAGCCCGGTGATACAATACTATTACACGGCGGGATTTATCCGCTGCCTGTCTATATCAACAAACGGGGCAGTGCCCGAAAACCGATTACTCTCAAAGCCTATCCCGGAGAAAAAGTGGTTTTTCAGGGAAACGGCAGTTGCAAAGAGAACGATTTTCGTATTCGTGGAGATTGGATCGTGTGTCAAAATTTTGAAATCCGCAACAGTTGTAACGGTTTGATGCTGGAGAAAAACGCATCGCACAATTTGATCGAAAATGTTCACTCTCATGATAACCATTTCAGTGGATTTATCATTACCCGGGGTGCGGCGTACAATACCCTGAAAAACTGTGATGCCTGGAATAATTTTGATCATGGCGGTTCGATGGGAGAGGGCGGCAATGCTGACGGATTTGCCACGGGGTCTCGGATCGGTAACGGACAGTATATCGGTCCGGGAAACCGTTTGCTCTATTGCCGGGCGTGGCACAATTCTGACGACGGCTTTGATTTCTGGAAATCGGGTAACGGGCTCTATCTCAAAGGGTGTCTGGCGTATGATAATGGATTGGCAGACGGTGACGGAAACGGTTTCAAACTGGGCAGAGGGAATCCATTGGTACGCAAAGACCATCATGTGTTGGTCGATTGCAAGGCATGGCACAATCGCCAAAACGGCTTTGACTACAACGATATCGAAGTAGCGCAGACATTGCGGGGCAATATTGCATGGGATAACCTCGTCAACTATAAATTTCTGGGTACCGCAACCCATCTGCTGCAAAACAACATCTCACTTTTTCCCCGTAAAAAAGATCTGCTTTCGGACTATCTGATAGCAGAACACAATTTATGGCAAAAAATCGATCCTCATGAACTGCAACTCAAAAAGATGTTTTGCTCTTTTGATGATACAAAAATAAGTGGAGAGCGTGATGCATTCGGAAATCTTCCCAAAAGTGATTTCTTGAAACCGAATGCCGCTTATCATAATTTGTGGGCAAAAAAGTTTAC
>JALWRO010000069.1 GCA_027080605.1 Campylobacterales bacterium | reverse complement strand
TCGCTGATGGCGGCATGGATGATGCACTACCATAAAGAAAACCCGTTTTACACGGCGTATGATGACATTCTCGAAATTTGTCGCAAATACGATGTCTCCCTCTCTCTGGGTGACAGTCTGAGACCGGGATGTCTCTATGACGCGAGTGACGAAGCACAGCTCAACGAGTTGAAAATACTCGGAGAACTGACGCTGCGTGCCTGGGAAAAAGATGTTCAGGTCATGATCGAAGGTCCGGGACACGTACCGATGAACCAGATCGAACGCAACATGAAACTGGAGCAGGAGTATTGTCATGAAGCACCGTTTTACATTCTCGGACCGCTCGTCACCGATATTGCGGCGGGATATGATCATATCTCCTCTGCTATCGGTGCGGCGATCGGTGGATGGCACGGTGCGAGTATGCTTTGCTACGTGACACCCAAAGAGCACCTCGGCTTGCCGAATGCCGAAGATGTTCGCAACGGAATCATTGCCTATAAAATTGCGGCGCATGCTGCGGATATCGCCAGAGGCAGAAAAGATGCCATGAAAGTGGACGACGAAATGAGTGATGCAAGATATGCGTTTGACTGGAACAAACAGTTCGAACTCTGCCTCGATCCTGAACGTGCCAAAGAGTTTCATGATGAAACACTGCCGCAGGATGTCTTTAAAGAGGCGGAATTTTGCTCCATGTGCGGACCGAAGTTCTGTTCTTATAAAATAACGCAGGAGATTGTAGCAGAGCATAGTCTCTGATATACCCGGAACTTTGGCTTCCGGCCAAAGCCGTAAATGAATATGAAAAAAATAAAAATTTTACAACAAGGAAACAGATGATTACAAGAGAATCAGTAGAAGAAAAATTAAAAGAGGTCATGTATCCGGGATTTACAAAGAGTATTGTAGATTTCGGTTTTGTGAAAGATATTGATGTCAGTGATGAACATGTTTATGTTGAGGTAGACATCTCCTCTTCTGCACCGGAAGTAGAAGCGCAGCTGCGTGATGATATTACCAAAAAACTGCAACTGTTGGGTGCAAGCAAAATCGACATTGTGATCACCAAGCCGAAAATGCCGAAGCAGTCCAGTTCACAGGGAAAAAACATCGCTCCGCAGGTCAAAAACTTTGTGATGGTCAGTTCCGGTAAAGGTGGCGTCGGTAAATCGACTACCACCGTCAATCTCGCGATTGCACTGGCGATGCAGGGCAAAAAAGTGGGACTGCTCGATGCCGATATCTACGGACCGAATATTCCGCGGATGATGGGAATCGAAGGGCAACAGCCTGAAATCGTCGGGAACAAAGTCAAACCTATCCTCAGCCATGGCGTTGAAGTGATGTCTATGGGGTCACTGATGGAAGAGGGGCAGTCGCTCATCTGGAGAGGGGCAATGATCATGAAAGCGATCCAGCAACTGCTACAGGATATCCTTTGGAGTGATCTGGATGTACTCGTTATCGACATGCCTCCGGGAACCGGTGACGCACAGCTGACACTGGCGCAAAGCGTACCGGTCACGGCAGGTGTCTGTGTCACGACGCCGCAGAAAGTTGCGCTCGACGATACAACCAGAAGTTTGGATATGTTTGAAAAACTCCATATTCCTATCGCCGGTATTGTTGAAAATATGAGTGGATTTATTTGCCCGGACAGTGGTAAAGAGTACGATATTTTCGGTAAAGGCACCACTGCACCGCTGGCAGAACAGTTCAACACGCAGGTGCTTAGCGAAGTACCGATCGAACCGGCAGTCAGAGAAGGCGGCGATACCGGAAAACCGGTGGTCTTCCATCAGCCGGACACCGAAACAGCCAAACGTTATCATCAGGCAGCCAATAAATTGTGGCATGAGATAGAGCGTATCAACGAAGAGGGCGGCGTAGACAACGAAGCCATCCAACCGACAACCCCTCCGGGTGTGAGCGCGTGCTCAACAGGCGGACAACACTAAATCTTCATTTCGGGGGCATATGCTCCCGACTTATTGCTGAAA
>JALWRO010000068.1 GCA_027080605.1 Campylobacterales bacterium | reverse complement strand
GTTTGACCATACCTCTCTCAATTCGACGATGTTGCTGCTTGAAAGCGAGAGTTTTACCTGCGGAGAGCGTCTGGCAAAAGAGATCGTGACCGACAGAACAAAAGCGGTGATTGTCTACATCAAGTCTCATGAAATCAATGCACAGCGTTTTCTCGAAGGGATGCACTCGGTCAAAAAAGATCTGGTAATTGCCGGAGCGCTGAGCGGAGACCAGGGTGCGTTTTCGGGAGGTTATGTCTGCAAAGGTGCGAATACGGGAGAAAACCATGCCGTTGCGGTGGCGATGGACTCCGACTGGTTGATTGTCCATAACTATGCCACTTCACAGTGGGAACCTGTCGGCAGGGAGTTTGCCGTAACCAAATCGCGCGACAACCGGCTGATGAGCGTCGATAAGATGTCGGTTAAAGCGCTCTATGAAAAGTATCTGGGCAAAGAGATCGCTTCCAATCTGCCGCTGAGCGGGTTGCAGTTTCCGTTTGTCATAAAGCGGGGAGACTCCTACATCGCCCGTACGCCGCTCTCCGATCCCCGGGACGGATCATTGATTTTCGGGGCGGATATGAAAGAGGGCGAAAAGATACAGATCGGTTTTGCCGATGCCCGGAAGATGTTGGAAAATGTCCGTACCATTCTCGAAGAGGTCAACCAAAAACCGGTCGAAACGATTTTCATCTTCGAATCTGCCGGAAGGCGGCGTTTTTTAAAGCAGTATGCCCACTATGAGATCGAACCTTTTGCACAGGTAGCCCCGGTCAGCGGTTTTTACGGCTACGGTGAATTTTTTGTCAATGCGGAGGAACTGCTCTTTTTAAACCAGAGTTTTACGCTGCTGGCACTCAGTGAAGATAGCCGTGCCCGTCCCAAAAAACTGATTTACCGCGAGCCGAAGGATGACAACGGCGATCTGCAGATACTGAGAGCCATCAGCAATATAGCCAAGGTCTCCTCGATGGAGTTGCAGGAGTTGAACCAGAAACTCGAAGAGCGTGTCAAAGAGGAGGTCGCCAAAAACCGTAAAAAGGACAGCATCCTCATACACAACTCCAGACTGGCGCAGATGGGGGAGATGATGAGCCTCATCGCCCATCAGTGGCGGCAACCTCTGAGTGCAATCAGCGCTACATCCACCGGACTTCATGTCAAAATCGAACTTGATAAATTCGACAAGGAGTTTTTTCTCAACGCACTCGACAAGATAGAGGAGTATGTCAAACACCTTTCGAACACGGTCAATGACTTCAGCGATTTTTTCAAACCCTCCAAACGCACGGAGAGTGTCACGGCGGGAGAGATGATCGAGCGTGCACTGTTTATTATGTCTGCGTCACTGCGAAAGAACAGTGTCGATGTCATTGTCGAAGACAGCGCACCTTCTGCCATACGCACCCATCCCAACGAAGTGATCCAGGTCTTGATCAACCTGATCAAAAACGCGGAAAATGTACTGCTCAGACGTAAAGTTGAAAAGCCGATCATTTCCCTCAACACCTATGAAAAAGGGAACTATCTCTATATTGAAGTATCGGACAATGCGGGAGGGATCGATGAGAAGATCATCGACAAAATCTTTGAACCTTATTTTACGACCAAAAATGCCAGCGACTCTACCGGGCTTGGACTCTATATGTCCAAATTTATTATCGAAGAGAGCTGCAGCGGGGAACTGCATGTGGAAAACGGCAGGGAGGGTGCGCGCTTTACGATCAAGCTGAAAAAATAAGTATATTTAACTCTCATGAAGCTATTGGGAATATTTGCTTTTGGTTAATAAAGTGAAGTTATAGTATTATCTTTAAAAATTTACTTAATGAAGGAAAGATATATGAGAAAAATCGTGAAAGCTTCACTTGTTGCGGCAACACTTTTCATGGCAAGCAGCCTGAGTGCTAAAACGTATGCGACCGTTAACGGTCAGGAAGTGACAGACAAAGATGTAGGGGCTATTTTACAGGTTATTCCCGGTGCTAAATTTAACAAAATGACCAAAGCGCAGCAAAAAC
>JALWRO010000067.1 GCA_027080605.1 Campylobacterales bacterium | reverse complement strand
CCCTGAAACAGACCGGCTTGTTTGGATGTTTTGTCAAACTTGGTACTCTCGGTAAACCCTTCGACGAGTTTGTTGTAAGTATCGACAAACTTTTCCATCCCTTCGATGAGTTTGCTGTTGTCCTGTTTGATATTGATGGTCGTTTGCCCTTCCTGTTCCAGCTTGATCGTCAAGCCCGGTGCAAGATCGTCGATTTCGTTGGAGTCTCGGGTGATCTGTATGCCGTCGTAGGTGAACGAGGCATCTTTTGCACCTTCTCCGACCTGGTCGAAAGTGTAGTCACCTGAAACGGTAATGTTGTTTTGGGCACCTGTTTCGGCAGATTTGAGTACCATATGCCAGGGATTGTCGCCTCCGACATTGAGCAGGGAAGCTTCGATCTTTCCATCTGTCTCTTTGGAAATTTTTTCTGCAACCTGTTTGATCGACTCTGTAGAAGAGACGTCGATATCAAAGCTCTTTCCGTCAATCTCCAGATGCATCGTGCCTGCACCCATCAGTGCATCTTCATAGCCGTAACCCGTTTGTGATTGTTTGATGTCGCTGGTGGCAAGTGAGGTCACATCCAGAGTATGTGTTCCCACCTGCGCTTTGGCTCCGGCTTCGACAGATATGGAACTGCCGCTCAGACTTGTCTCTTTTGCCTGGTAGAGTGCCGGATCGGACATGGCGACGACATCGGTGTTGAGACCGGTCACCAGTTTTTTCAGTTCATCGAGTTTATCCTGTTTCAGTTGGTTAAGCTCGATTTTGTTTTCAATAGGTTTGATGATTGAGTTTGTATCGGCATTTTTAAGTTTGTCAATAATATCGTATGATAACGCTCCATCACTTCCTATACCGAGTGAACTTAATGTTCCAGCCATAGTTATCCTTTCTTATCCAGGAGATTGCCTACCAATTCTTTCATGCTCTCACTGATCTTCATCGCTTCTTCACTGGGAAGCTTACGGATGATTTGACCGGTATTTTTGTCGATGACGTTCAGATAGACCTGGTCTATTTTATCATTGTAGGCAAATTTGACATCGAGGTTGAGTTTGTCGCTCATTTCATTGAACTTTTCGGTACTCTGTTTTAATATTTTTTTCTCTTCATCCAGGGAGATTCCTTTTTCCCCGTTTTGCTTCGGTACTTCTTGAGCCGGTTTTACAGCCGTGCTTTCATGAAGTGTGGGAGCGGAATTGACAGGCTGTGCGGTTGCCTGAATATGCACCGGTGCCTGACTGGCGGAGGGTGCTGAGATCGGATTGAGTGTCATTGTATCCATGTGCTACTCCTTTATAAGGGCAACTATGGATGCCCTTGAAGTCCCGAGTATGGATTTTGGGACTTTCTCTATCTGCATATCGTCCCGATTTTTCAAAAGTGTAAAATAGTTCTCTTTTTTGGGGATCTTTGGATAAAATAGAGGAAATTTTTTACATTTTGTTACAAAAACAGGGGTTGTTTATATGAAAGTGATGGTCAAGTGCCTTTCGCCGCTTTTGCAAAAAACACTGGAGATTTATCTGCGTGAGCATCTTTACGATATCGAATTGGCGGATGTGCTGATTACCGATACCAAAGTGTTGAGTGAAAAAGTGGTTTTTCTGGTCGGGGCGGATGAAAAGTGTGATCTGCAGGTGCCGTTTACCAAAGAGGAACTTTTTACCGCACTTGAACGTTTTTACAACAACAACCCGCGGCTGCTGCATATTCGCAATACGAAAGAGACACTCGAAAATATGATCGAAAAGCTCAACAAAAAGCATCATGAAAAGATTACCCGTCTCATAAAGAGTTACCGTGAAAAAGCGTGATTTGACATTTACGATTATCGGCGGGGAGTATCGGGGGAAAAAGCTTCCGCTTCCCTCCAAAGAGACGACGCGTGCGACGAAGTCGATTATCCGCGGATCGGTGTTCGATACGCTGCAGTTTGCGATTGTCGATGAGATCTTTATCGAACTTTTCGGAGGCAGCGGTTCGATGGGGCTGGAGGCGTTGAGTCGGGGTGCAGAAAA
>JALWRO010000066.1:15644-28121 GCA_027080605.1 Campylobacterales bacterium | reverse complement strand
GTAAATACCGAAAGCAACGAAGGTAAATTTTTCCAGAAATTTGATGAAAAACATCATCGTCAGATAAGCGACGATAAATGCGGTGACAAATCCGACACCCAGTGCAATAAAATTGGCTTCGGAAAAGTCTTGATAGTGTTTCAGCAGATCATAGCCGCTGGTTGCCAGCATGACGGGGATGGCAAGGAGAAATGAAAACTCTGCGGCTGCTTTTCTCGAAAGTCCGACAAGCAAAGCACCGACAATAGTCGAACCCGCGCGGCTGGTTCCCGGAATGAGTGCGAATACCTGGGCAATACCGATCCATACAGCCTGTTTCATTGTCACATCTTCTACTTCGGTAGTAGTATGGTCTTTCTCTTTGTAAAAATACTCCAGTACGAGAAATACAATACCCCCGACGATGAACATCGTGGCAACGACAGGTACGGAAAAAAGCGCTTTCACCTGATGGCTGAAGATAAAACCGACAACGGCAATGGGCAGAAAAGCGACAAATACTTTTGTCCATAAATCGATCTTTTGCAATGTGAATTTCTCTTTGTAGTTAAAAACGACTGCCAAAATAGCGGCAAGTTGTATGATCACTTCAAATGCCGTGTTCGCTTCTGTCTGTTTCATCCCGAGCCAGTTGGCTACGACAATGAGATGCCCCGTTGAGCTGATGGGAAGGAACTCCGTCGCTCCCTCTACGATACCAAGAATAATTGCCTGAAAAATATCCAATGTATGACCTTCTATTTATGTAAAGAATGTATTTTATGGTTTTAAGATTAATATGAGATTAATTCGGACTATAATACCATGTAAAGAGAAAAAGTCTGAAGGAGTCTCCAAATGTCAGTGCAGAAAATATTACCCGATATACAAAAAGCGATTGTGCAACCTGAAGGTTTATGGAGAGAGGAAGCTTCAAAGAGCGTTAATCTTCAAACTTTTTTACAGATGCCTGTTTTCCCTGTCATCACGTTAGTTGCGATTGTCAGCGGTATACTGACCAAAATCTTCGGATACCATATTCCTATGTTAGGGGTGATTCGTCCTTCCTGGAGTGATGTTTTGTTGCAAATGATCGGTGCGGTTCTTTTGTACATGATTTCTATTGTTATTCTGGGGTGGTTAGCAGCATATCTTGCCAGTCTGTTTGGAGGGAAAAATGATCTTCCAAAAGCGGTTTCGATGATTTTTTGGATATCTGTCCCTTCGCTCATCGGACAAGTTCTGGGCACACTCCCTTATGCAGGATGGGTGATAGCGCTGGGACTGGGGATTTACTCTCTGGTTTTGCTATATAAAGCGATACCGATTTTTCTGGGTGTTCCTGTTGAAGAGCGCGTGAAACATTTTATCCTTTTTCTGATCGGCTCTTTTTTGGTTTCTATCGCGCTCAATATGACGCTTGGCAGACTGTTTACCCCAAAAGATATGATGCAGCAAATGCAGCCGGATATTGTCAAACAGATGACTCCTCCAATAACAGAGACAAAAAGTGCTACTCCCGGTACAACACACACAGAAACCGGAAAACCGGAAAATCCGATAGAAGATTATGTCAATTCTATGGCAAAGGGAGACTATAACAAAGATGTCATCGAAGCCACCAAACAAGATACCTTTACACCGCCTTCTGACGGGAAACTGACTAAAGCCCAGGTAGATCGTTTTCTGGCACTGGCAAAACGGGTAAAACTTGTTGAAAAAGAGCAGGCAGAAAAGATGAAAGAGAAGTATGAAGGCAAGGATAAATCAGAAGAGTTTTCTATTACCGATATATTTAACGGTTTGAAAGATATTTCCAATCTGGCAACACTGGAGATGAAAGTGGTCAAGTCGAACGGTGGCAACTGGGCGGAATATCAGTGGGTGAAAGACCGTGTCAGAGAGGCGTACTATACACCTTCACTCAATACCACTACCGAATACAATGCGAAGCTGCTCAAAGGACATGAAGATATTATTAAAGAGATTTTATAAAAAGTAGCGTTCTTTGACACTCTGTTCCCGTTCTTTGTAATCCGGGAGGACTTCATGAACAAGTTTCCAGAAGGCTCTTGAGTGATTTTTGTGTCTGATATGTGCGAGTTCATGAACAACCACATATTCGATGAAAGGCAGCGGAGTTTGTATCAGCATAATATTGAAAGAGAGATTGTCTTTGCTGCTGCAACTGCCCCACCGGCTTTTGTTTTTGCGAAATGAGATACGGTTGGGATAGAGTTGCATTTTTTCACTGTATTGTATCACCAAAGGGGGAATAATCTCTTTGGCCTTTTGACGGTAGAGCAGGTCAATAGCTTCTTGTGTACGGTTTTCCCTCTCATGAAGTTCTCCGAAAAGATAAAAATGGTTCTCTTTGTGCCGCTGTGCCTCTAAAATAGCGGACTGTTTTCGTAAAATCCATTGCTCTTTTTGCCGGATGAAATTTTCGATGGTTTTTGTCGATGTGAATAAGTTTGTTTTTACCAAAACGGAGCCATCTTTTTGAATGGTGATGTAGGTATGTTTTCTGGAGTTTGAGCGATCTGTTGTATAGGCTATCATGAAGACTTGGTTTTAGGTGAAGTATCAGATTGGTGGAAGTGTGGGGAATCGAACCCCAGTCCACAAGCAGGTTCCAGAACTGACTTCTACATGCTTAGTAGCGAAGAAAAGTTGTCGATAGTACCTACCCTTCGCCCACCGGCTAGTACTATCCAAGCCTGAAAATCTCGGAACAGCAGTTAGGCAACCGCTATCCCAAAGCTACAGCTTGTTTTTATATGAAGCTATACGCGCCCCGTGTAGCCAGGGGTGATGCGTATAACTGACCGGACTTGTGTCTCTTACGCTACAGCGAGCGCAGGTCTATAGTTTGTATTGTTTGCGTTTATATTTAACGAGATAGTTTTAAGTCTTTCAAAGACTACATGCCATCAGTTCCAACCTGCTCCTGTCGAAAGCCAGGTCACTCCCATAAAAATATAACGCACTGAACCATAACGGTTACAGTGCAGAATATACCATATTTTGTATTGTTTGTCAAGCTTTTTTTAAGCTTCTACCAGTGCCGGTTCTCTGAGCGTTTCGATAATGTCGTTCAAAACGACATCTGCAAGTTCATGAGGAACCTGACATGTGCCTGCTGCCATATGTCCGCCGCCGTTATATTTGTACATGATTTCACCAATATTTGCTTTGGAACTTCTGTTGACAATCGATTTTCCAACGGCAAAGACGGTGTTCTGTTTTTTCAGACCCCAGATCTTGTGTATGGATACGTTTGTTTTCGGATAGAGTGCATAGATCATGAAGCGATTCCCCGGGTAGATGATCTCTTCCTGGGTCAGATCCAGTACAACTACATTGTCATATACTGTAGAGCATTTTTTCAGCTGGGTAATAAACTCTTCTCTGTATCGGTTATAGAGTTCAACCCTTTCCTGCACGTCTGGAAGCTCCAGAATTTCATCGATGGTGTGGTCTTTACAATAGTCGATGAGATCCATCATGAGTTGATAGTTGGAAATTCTGAAATTTCTGAATCTTCCAAGTCCGGTTCGGGAGTCCATCAAAAAACTGAGCAGATCCCACCCCTGTGGATCGATGATATCACCTTTGGAGAATTGTGCACTGTCCGCTTTGTTGGCTGCAGCCATCATGGGTTTGAACCTTTCAGGGAAAACTTCATCGCCGCCGTAATATTGATAGACAACTTCAGCAGCGGACGGTGCTTCCGGATCGATAATATGATTGTCATGCAAATCGTTTCGCAGTGTTTCACTTAAGTGGTGATCGAAAACAATATGGGCATCTGGTACATAGGGAACATTGGTGCATATATCTTGACCGGTGATCTCTATTTTACCATCCTGCATGTCTTTGGGGTGTACGAATTTAATGTGTTCGATAATATCGAGATGTTTTAAAAGTACTGCACATACTAAGCCGTCCATATCACTTCGCGTGACAAGTCTGTATTTTTGTGTCATGTTTTTTATTCCTTTGTGCAAGTTTTTTTGGGTATCTCTAAAAAGCTCTGGTATAAAAAGAGTTTTTCAAAGATGCCACCTGTTTCTATATCGGCAAAATTCTAAAAATCTGTAAAAGATTATTCAGGCAGGAAGTGTCTCTGTTTGTGGAACTATATCAGGCAACGGTGCACCTAAATGGTATCCCTGGGAGTAGTCGACTTGTAGCTCTCTGACGATGTGATAGATTGTTTCATTGTGTACAAATTCGGCGATGGTTTTGGCGTGGAGCTTTTGTGCCAGCGATACGATGGTTTCGACAATTTTTCGGCTGTTTTCATCGGTATCGAGATTTTTGATGAAGATACCGTCTATTTTGATAATATCCGCATTATAGGTTAAAAGACGGCTGAAATTGGAAGCTTCCGCACCGAAGTCGTCGATGGAAATACCGAACCCCATCTGTTTGAATTGCTGAAACTGATTTTGGATCTCTTCTGTTTGCGTAGCTGTAATATTTTCCAAAACTTCAAGATAGACACGATTGGGTGCAATACGATACTGCTCACTTTTTCGTTTGAGCAGATCAACCAGATAGTTGGCTCGTAAATCGTCCTCGGTGATATTGATGCTAAATTGCAAATCATTTGTCGAAAAGAGTCTAAAACTCTCTTCAATAACAAATTTGGTGATTGCAGGAAGCATACCCCGTGTTTTTGCCGCCTGCAGAAAAAGATAAGGCGAGACAATTTCACCATTGTCGAAAGCCCGTATCAGACATTCATATTTAACGATGCGATCTGTTCTGTTATCGATGATGGGCTGATAGAAAACCCGGAGCTTGTTGTTGTAGATAATTTCTTTTATCTTACTGTTCCAGTAAATATTGTTTTTTTGCTCCTGTGCACGTTTTTTATCTTCAGTAAATACTTT
The DNA here is from genome assembly GCA_027080605.1 of Campylobacterales bacterium. Taxonomy (GTDB): domain Bacteria; phylum Campylobacterota; class Campylobacteria; order Campylobacterales; family QNZT01; genus QNZT01. The sequence continues at coordinate 23,241 of JALWRO010000066.1, read as the reverse complement.
ATAATTGTTGACACCGGTACGTTTTGCTTCATGAAGTGCAGTATTGGCATGGGTAACTAATTTTGTTTTCTCCTTTTGTGCAATACCCATGGAAAGAGAAATAGAAATTTCTATCTCTTCTATGGTAAGTCGAATAAGTTCAAAATGTTCTTTGATCTTTTGTGTCAGTTGAAGTGCCTCGCTATTTTGACCGTTTTCTATCAAAAAAGTAAATTGATAGGGTGCTACGTGATAGAGAGAAATTGTATCACCGGTAAACTGTTTCAGAATATTTGCCGTTTTTTGGATAATTTTATGACCATACTCTGTACCGAATTCATCAGCAAGCATGACATAATCATCGATTTCCAGCATAATAATTGCCGGTAAATTTGTCAATTTTGCTATTTTTTCATCCAGTGCGAGGGAGTTTGGCAGTTTGGTTATTGGAAAAGTACGTAGTTGTTTAAAGAGCTGGTTTTGCTGTTTTTTGATTTTGTTATTTGCTTTTCTAAGGTTGGTAATACTTTGTTGCTGTTGTATGGACTCAAGCGCCAGAAAAAGAGCCAATGTGCTATATGCAAGTATTGCCATGACAACTTCTTCAAACTTGAGATGTAAATTTATGAACGACTCTATTTGAGAGAATATATGCGGTATGGCAAAAAATAAGAGCAGCAGAGATACACTCGTTGCGTAGATCACCAGACCTCCTTTAACACCTTTGACCATATAGCTGACGATGATCAGAAGTGAAAACCATAGTAATTTTACATGATTTTCAGGAAGTGCAAGTAAAACAATACTAAAAAGAACTACTAAAAAAGCGATTTGCAGTGTAGTGACAATCGGAAAAACGGATTTTTTTGTGCGCAGAAAAAGAAAACCGGCAATAAAAGAAGCGACCAGTGCCAGATCAGCATATGCAACAATGGTATTGTCTAAGCTGAAACGGATTGCAGCAGCAAGCGAGGCAAGTACGATTCCGAATAAAAACATTGCGTTGATGAGTTTATAACGAAATTTCAGAAGCGCTTCTTTGTCGGAAAACGTAAAGCCGCTGGTGAGTAAATTTTCTAAAGTCATACTTCCTCATCTTGTCGAGATTTTATTATCTTCAGATCGGCAAGATGAGAATTTTTGTTAACTGTTGATCGATTCCTTGATATTTTTCGCCATATGTTGTATTTTTGTAATCTTTTGTGAGCTTGAAAGATGTTCATCGAGCAAAACGGAAACAAAAGCACTGCCTACGATGACACCGTCCACACCTTCCGCTTTTTGTCTGGCAGTTTGTTCATTCACACCAAAACCGATATAGATATCCGTATCGGTCACGTCGCGGATATAGGAGATGACAGTGCTGAGGTTTTCACTTTTCCCTGCACCGGTAATTCCTGCGTAAGCGACCAGGTAGATAAACTTTTGTGCATCTTTCGCAATTTGGACGATACGCTCTTTTGAATCTGTCGGCGCGACAAAGTCGATGAGTGAAAGACCTTTGTTATCAAACATATCTCTGTATGCAACAGACTCTTCATGAGGAAGATCGGGGATAATAAAACCGCTGATATGACGTGCTTTGGCTTCATCTGTGATCGTTTCCAGTCCGCGATGGTAAAACGGATTGAAGTAGCCCATCCAGAGTGTGTCGATCTCTGCGGCGATTTTCTCAGAAACCTCCAGCAGATGTTCCATCTTAAAGCCGTTTTGCAGTGAAATGAGATTGGCTTTTTCTATGATAGGACCGTCTGCTACCGGATCAGAAAAGGGTACACCCAGTTCAAGGGTATTGACCCCCGCCTCTTTCAGTGCCAGTGCGGCATCTTCTGTAAAATTCAAATCCGGAAAGCCGGTAGTGATATAAGCAACAAGTTTTTTCAAGGTAACTCCAGAGTCTTTGTCGGTGAGGTGATCATAGTGCGATTATAGCGAAAATTATTTTTGATAACATTTCGTTTTGACATAAAATTGCATTTACATTCATTTTTAGGTAAAATCAGGCTATTAACTATGAGGGGACAGGATGAGTATTCATACTGCTAAAATAGAGAAAAAGGTAACGGTATCGACGATTCGCAAGATGAAATCTGTAGAACCGATTACGATGATTACCGCCTATGATGCACTTTTTGCCAAACTTTTTGACGGCAGTGTTGAGATGATTTTAGTCGGGGACAGTTTGAACATGAGTTTTTCCGGAAAGCCGGATACGCTCTCTGCCAATATGGAGTTGATGATCTATCACACCCGGGCTGTATGCAACGGTGCAAAACTGCCTTTGATCGTCTTTGATATGCCGTTTGGATCCTATACTACCAAAGACCGGGCATTGAAAAACGCGACGAGAGTCTATCGTGAAACGGATGCACAGGCAGTGAAGATTGAAGGGGGAAAAGAGCGTGCAAAGATTATCCGGACATTGACGGACAACTCTATTGCCGTGATGGGACACATTGGGCTGATGCCACAGTTTGTGCGCAGTGAAGGCGGCTATAAAGTCAAGGGCAGAGACGAGGCAAATATTCACGCTCTTGTTGAAGATGCGAAAGCGATTGAAGCCGCGGGGGCTTTTGCTTTGGTTGTGGAAGGTGTGAAAAGCGAAGCTGCCAAAGCGGTAACCGAAGCAGTATCGATTCCTACGATCGGTATCGGTGCCGGTGTGGAGACGGATGGGCAGGTGCTTGTCTGGAGTGATATGTTCGGTTTTTTTGAATCCTTTAAGCCGAAGTTTGTCAAAGAGTATCTGCCCGGTGCCAAACTGATCCGTGATGCACTGGGACAATATGTTCATGAAGTGAAAAACAGACAATTCCCCGATGACGAGCATACCTACTGATGGAACGGATTGTAGAAGTAGAAAAACTCAATTTTGAAAATGAGTATGAAGTAAGCCTGCGCCCTGGTGGCTGGGATGAGTATATCGGGCAGGAGAAGATCAAAAAAAATCTTCAGGTTTTTATCAAAGCGGCGCAAAAACGTGGTGAAGCACTGGATCATGTGCTCTTTTTCGGACCTCCAGGACTTGGTAAAACGACACTGGCAAATATTATTGCCAACGAGATGCAGGCAAATATCAAAACCACTGCTGCTCCGATGATCGAAAAAAGCGGTGATCTCGCAGCAATACTGACCAATCTTGAAGAGGGGGATATTTTGTTTATCGACGAGATTCACCGTCTCTCTCCCGCCATCGAAGAGATACTCTATCCGGCGATGGAAGACTTCAGGCTCGATATTATTATCGGCAGTGGACCGGCGGCACAGACGATTAAACTGGATCTTCCCCGTTTTACACTTATCGGTGCGACAACACGTGCCGGTATGATCTCTTCACCGTTGCGTGATCGTTTCGGAATGCATTTTCGCCTTCAGTTTTACAACACGGAAGAGTTGGCGCAGATTATCAAAAAAGCCTCTTTAAAGCTGGAGTGTCTGGCGCAGGATGACGCTTGTCTTGAGACCGCACGGCGTAGCCGGGGTACGCCGAGGATCGCACTTCGTTTGCTGAAACGGATTCGCGACTATGCCGAGGTGGAAGATGAAAATGAGATAACGCTGGATCGATCCCGGTATGCACTCGATGCCCTGGGTGTCGACGACAGGGGATTTGACGAGATGGATATCCGTTTTCTGGAACTTTTGGTTGCGGCAAAAGGGCGACCGATGGGGCTTGGTACCATAGCGGCAACATTGAGTGAAGATGAAGGAACCATCGAAGATGTGATAGAACCCTATCTGATAGCCAACGGTTTTATCGAAAAGACTGCCAGAGGCAGGGTTGCTACACCCAAAACCTATGCTCTTTTCAGACTCACACCGCCCAGTCAGGATGACCAGCTATCTCTTTTTGATTAGAAATATGATAAATTATACAAATAATTTTAATAACTGGAATAAAAGTTGAATAGAAAATATTTTTTACTCGGTCTTTTCATGTTTGTACTGTACTGGGTGTGGTATTTGTATCAACCTTTTTGGATGCCCCTTTTTATTGCCTCCCTGTTGAGTCTTGCGACCAGCAATCTCAATGTCGTACTGGACAAATATTTTAATCATCAAATGACAAAATCAATTGTCCTGACGCTGATCCTGGGGCTGCTCTTTTTTGCACCTATCGTCTATGCTTTAAATTCACTTTCGACGATCATGCAGCATTTTGACGCTTCTATTATCGATAAAATGGTTAATGTCAAAAACCATTTGGAAATACCGGACTTTCTGGGTGCTGTAAAGCCTCAGATACAGGAGTTTCTTGATAGTATCAATGCGAAGGATATTACCAAAAGTGTTGTAAAATATATGACAATCATTCTCAAAAACAGTGCCGATTTTTTGAAAGATATGGTTATGATTATAGTCTTTTACTTTTTTGCCAACTATTACGGTAAAGATTTGGTCAGATTTTTAAAGGGGATTTTGCCTTTTGATGAAAACAGTGCGTTTTTTCAGGAAATATCCAATGTTATGAACATCGTTTTCTATTCCACACTGGTAACGGCGATTTTTGAAGGTGCACTCTTTGCGATCATTACAGCACTCTATGGATACGACGCGTTGCTGTTTGGGATTTTATACGGTTTCTCTTCACTCATCCCGATTGTCGGAGGTGCTTTGATGTGGGTGCCTTTAAGTCTGTATCAGTTTTCACTAGGAGATACAACCGGTGCCTGGGTGATCGCATTGTACTCTATCATCGTGATTTCTGTTATAGCAGATACGTTTATCAAGCCTATTATTATCAGTGAAATCAATCGTCTCATGATCAAAACACCATCAAAAATTAACCCGCTGATTATTTTCTTCTCTATTATCGCAGGTTTGACGACGTTTGGTTTCTGGGGTGTGATTATCGGTCCGGCAATTACAACGTTTTTTATATCGCTGGTCAAGATCTATAAAGTGTTGCTGGATGAAGAGAAATATTTGTCAAGGTAGATATATCTCTCCTTTTGAAAAGAGGACTGCTTTTCCGCTAATGGCGACTTGCTGATCGTCATCGATCAGTGTACAGTTGATGTCGCTGCCTCTTTGGGAAAGCTGTTTGGAAGTAAGTGCTTTTTTCTGTAGTATTTTTCCCCACAGAGGTGCCAGGGAAGTACAGGCAGAACCGGTAATATAGTCTTCGTCAATACCCAGTTTCGGTGCGAAGAAGCGATAGACAAAATCTTTCTCATCCCCTTTCGCCGTAATACAGATACCGCGTAAATCGATACTTTTCAATGCGTCAAAGCGGGGTTTGATATTACGTATCGTCTCCTCGTTGTCATAAATGAGAATATAGTCGAGACCTTTGTAGACTTGAATCGGCTCTTCGCCGATGGTGGCGTTAAAGAGGGTGAGATATTCACTGTCTTGTACAGGCATGAGAGCATCTATGACCAGTGTAAGAGCATTTTCGTCTCTTGTGACCTTTAAATCACCGCCGATCGAGTGAAAAGTTACCTCCTGCAAACTTTGGTCGACATAGTTGAAAAGTACAAAAGCGGCTGCAATGGTCGCATGACCGCACAGTTCTACCTCTTTTTGCGGTGAAAACCAGCGAATACGATATCCCGTCTCTTCCTGAACAAAAAAGGCGGTTTCGGAGACATTGTATTCTGCCGCAATGTTTTGCATTGTTTGATCGTCGAGCCAAGCATCCAGTGGACAGACTCGTGCGGGATTTCCTTTAAAAATCTCGTCTGCGAAAGCATCTACATGGTATACCTGAAGTGTCACTGTTTGTCCTTGTGTATGGTTTTATTGGATATTCCAGAAAAAATGGATCCATTCTTTGGCTTCTCTTATTTTAAAGTCGGGTTGAAATAGTGCATCTTTTTTGTAAAAAACAACACCAGACTTAAAATAGCTTTGCGGAAATCTTTTTTTAAGTGTCTGTACTACTTCAGACATTGTGTCACCGCTGTCGACGATATCATCTACCACCAGAACATGTGCATTTGCAGGAATGTCGGGAATATTGCAGATCTTAATATCATCGCGTTTGATTGTATCATCATAATGAACAGAATTTAAAGTATATAGCTCCCTAAGGTTTAATTTTTCTGACAAAAAATGACCAAAAGTAACACCACCGCGGGCAATGGCAACAATTACATCCGGTTTATAATCACCGAGTGAGTCACAAAAACGGTTTATATCATCTTTAAATTCGTCATATTCATAAAAATACATATTGCTATTCTATAATTTTTATGCTAATATCCACATTTAAAATTTTATCTACAGGGGAAAAAATGGAATATAACAAAGAAGAACTTGAAAAAATGCTCCAAAATCAGGAAATGACATCTGAACAACTACAGACACTGCTCAAAGCCAGAGAAGAGGGGAAAATCGATTTTGTACTGATGGATATCAGGGAAGTGTTTGAGTTTACAGACAGAAGTATCAAAGGGGCAGATATGTTGCTGCCTACATCACAGATGAATGCAAAACTGCATGTTTTTGAAGAGTTGAAAGAGAAGCCGGTGGTGCTTTACTGCCGTACGGGAAGCAGAACAGGACAGGTGATGTACGCACTCAGAAATATGGGCTTTAACAATATCGTACACCTCAGTTCAGGGATTATGGGCTATTTTGGCGAAACAGAGCACAATGCACCTATTCCTGCGTAACGATACGCGGAATTTCACTGTCCAGTTTTACCAGTATGTCATAGGAGATGGTGCCGAAAAAATCGGCCGTCTCTCTGGCATCGGGAATAAGACACACCTCTTCGCAGTCGCCTGCGACACAAAGCGAATCCATCGAAATTTTACCGAGTATTTGATTGCCACCCGGTGCAAACCGACCCTCTCCGTCAAAACGTAAAAAACCGTCTCCGTAACCGATATCATAAGTGGATATGTACATTTCATGAGGTGCGGTGAAACGACCGCCGTAGCCGATACGCTCTCCTTTTTGCAGTGTAGTCGTTGCTATCTTTTGTGCAAAGAGTTTTAAAACAGGTTTGAGTGAATAAGCGCCGAAAATATTCGGCATCTGATGATATCCGTATGCCGCGATACCACAGCGGGCAAAATCATCTTCATATTGATTTAATCGTAATACCGCCGCGCTGTTGGCAGAGTGAAAAAGAGGCAAAGGCATTTTATAACTTTGACAAAGTGCTGCAATCTCCTCTTTTGCTTTTTGCCAGTTTCGGCGTTGCCAGAAGAGTTCACTGCTAAGTTCGTCTGCACTGCGAAAATGGGTCATAGCCCCCTTGAGCAAAAGCTTTTGTTCAGAAATCCGTTGAAAAGCCTCATGAAGTTCAGAAAGGGAAATACCGTTTCGGTGCATACCGGTATCGACTTTCAGTTCGATGGAAGCATTATGTGGCAGTGTTGAAATCTGTGAGAGGGTATTGACAGTCAGTGAATAACGCTGATCGGCAATATGCGGTGCGGAAGGGTTGAGAATGATAATATGCGTAAAGAGATGTTTAATCTGTTCCGCCTCTTTGTATGTACGTACAACCGCACGTGTCAATCCAAATTCATGAGAGAGCATAGCCATAGGCAGCAGACCGTGACCGTAGGCATTGTCCTTTAAAACGACGGCAAGTTTCTCTTTGCCGCCAAGCTTTTGTGTCAGGAACGACAGATTATGAAAAAAGGCGCTCCTGCTAAGC
>JALWRO010000066.1:0-15634 GCA_027080605.1 Campylobacterales bacterium | reverse complement strand
CTATACGCGCCAATTATCCGACTTTGATATCTCGTGCTTCAATCAGCAAACCACGCAGTTTACGCGCCTGATAATCGAGTTTAAAAAAGAGATCGTACACTTCTTTGGCATCGAGTTTCGGCGCCTTTTCAAAGTCGAACATACCGTTCTCTTTTTTGGGTATTTCATTGTCAAAAAGCGTGTAGAATGCATTTCTGCACTCTTCATATTTTTTCATCTCTTTGCGTACATCTTCGACAGGTGTCATAGTTTCTCCTTTAATAGTTAAATGCGACTTTATAGTCCGGATCATCTTCTGCATAGGTGCAGTAAGGTCCTGCTTCTTTGAGCAGGTTTTTACACTCTTTGCTCAGGTGTCTGAGCAGTAGTTCCTTGCCCGCCTTCTTGTACTTTTTGGTAATAGCATCGATCGCTTCGACTCCGGATATATCCATGACGCGTGTATTTTTGAAGTCGATCACGACACGGTTGGGATCATTTTCAACATCAAACTGTTCATTGAACGATGTTACGGAACCAAAAAAGAGCGGACCTTCCAAAATATACACTTTGGTACCGTCTTCCTCTATTTTTGTTCTGGAGTATATTTTAGCATGTTGCCAGGCAAACACAAGGGCGGAGATGACAATACCCGCGATCACTGCGATTGCAAGGTCGAACATTACGGTGATGATCGTCACCATAATCAAAATAAACGCATCGGCTCTTGGCATATAGCGAATACGGCTGACGGAGCTGAATTCAAACGTACCGATACTCACCATGAACATAATTCCCACCAAAACGGCAACGGGAATGGTGCCGATCAAACCGCTCAGACTGACAACGAAGAGTATCAGCAGTACGGCGGCGGTAAACGAGGAAAGACGCCCCAGCCCTCCCGAACTGAAGTTGATGATACTCTGTCCGATCATCGCGCAGCCTCCCATACCGCCGAAGCAGCCGCTTGCGATATTTCCACAGCCCTGTGCGATACATTCTCTGTTGCCGCTGCCTCTTGTGCCGCTCATTTCATCAAGTACGGAGAGCGTCAGCAGCGATTCAATCAGTCCGACAAGTCCCACCAGGATGCCGTAAGGGATGATAATTTTCAGGCTGTCCCAGCTTATAAGTGAAACGTCAGGCATGACAAAATGGGGAAAGGAACCCTCTATGTTTGCCAGATCGGAAACTGTTTTGGTGTCAATTCCAAGAAAATAGACAATCGCAGTTAGGGAGATGATCGCCACCAGTCCCGCCGGTACGGCTTTGGTAAACTTCGGTAGAAAATACATAATCGCCATCGTAATGACGACAAGAATGTACATCCAGTAGTTTTCATGAAGTGAATGGAACAGTACCTCTTTAAAAGATCCCAGTTGATCATAGTCGTGCGGTCTGAAAAATTTCAATTGTGCCAGCGCGATGACAATCGCCAGACCGTTGACAAAGCCGAACATGGCAGGCTGCGGCACCAGGCGTATAAACTTTCCGAGCTTTAAAGCACCCACCAGTACCTGAAACATTCCTGCAAAAATAGTGGTCAGAAATATATAGTGCAGGGTGACGACAGAGAGCTCTTCCCGTGAAAGGTTCGGGTACATTTGTGCGACTGCAACACCCAGCCCGACAAATACAACCGCTACCGCGCCGGTCGCGCCGCTGATCATACCCGGTTTTCCGCCCATAATCGATGTCACTAGTCCGATAATAAAAGCGGCATACAGTCCGACAAGCGGGCTGACCCCGGCGATAAAACTAAAAGCGATCGCCTCCGGAACCAGCGCTACCGCGACGACCATTCCGGAAAGAAGATCGTTTTTTATGTTTTGCACTGTATAATTTCTTAAATTGATCAAAAGGGTTCCTCAAACTCAGATATCTTTCTTTATTTTAAAAAGTGCGCGATTATACTAAAAAGAGTATTTAAAGAAAATTAAAGGGCGAAAAGTTCATGAACAGGCTGGAGATTCTGTACGGCGAAGATGTTAAAAAGGTCGCTTTTACAGTACGAAAAGTGAGCCTGAGCGGGGATAAAATTATCCTCAAAGGACCACGCCACAGCGGAAAAACCTATCTGATTCTCGACTTGCTTTCTACGCGCAGGAAAGAGAGTTTTCTCTATATCGATTTTGCCGATATCCGTATCGACGCTTCGATTGCTGCCTATCTGGATGATTTTCTCAAACGCCATCCGCAGATTGAACTGTTGGTTCTTGAAAATCTTGACTTCGCCTTCCCTCTGCCTTCGGTTCGGCAGATGATTATCACGACGAGTCAAAAAGATTTTCATCTGAGCGGCTTTTCCGAAAACCGGCTTTATCCTCTCGATTTTGAAGAGTTTATCGCTTTTCAGAAACGCTCTGCCGATGTCGAGATACTTTTCGGGCAATTTGCCAATATCGGTACTTTCCCACAAATGCTGGATGTTTCACGATTCGCGTATGTACAGACGTTTCAGCATTTGCTCACTTCGTACTATACCACACCTGTTGAACTGGAAATTTTAAAGACCTTCGCATTGCGGCAGAGTACCCTTGTGTCGGTATTTGCCATGTTTAATCTGGTGAAAAAACACCATAAAATATCCAAAGATAAGTTCTATCAGTATACCGCCAGACTGCAAAACGAAGAGGTGATTTTTATGGTGGAGAAGTTCGGGCAGAAAAGTACGCAGAAAAAACTCTATATGATCGATTTTGCGATGCGTGGCGTACTCAGTTTTGAAAAAGATTTTATCCGAAGATTCGAAAATATGATCTTTTTGGAACTCTACAAAAGAGGGCATGATATATACTATCATGAACTCTTTGATTTCTATTTGCCAAATATGCAAACAGCGATCTTTTCCTTTCCTTTTGCCGTGGAAAACATAGTCCAAAAGCGACTTGAAAAAGTGGAGGAGATATTAGTTAAACTGGGGATAAAGAGCGTGCAGATTGTGACGATGAACAGCCAAAACAGTTTTTCCAAAAACGGCATCGATTATGAGACCATGCCGTTTTGGAACTGGGCGTTGCAGTTAGTGTAATTCGTCGAGTAAAATATTAAGGTTGAAAATTTTGATACCCTTGTCTCCGTTGGCGACAAACAGTTGTCCTGTTTTTTTATTGACCGATAGACCGAGTGTTTTACCGTCGATCGGAAATTCAGCGGTTTTGGTGATATGTGCAGGGTCAGCTACATCCAGCAGTGCGAGACCGTTCTCGCCGGTTGCTGCCAGCGCTTTTGATGCCTGATCTACCAGTACCAGTGCGTAAACGGGTACTTCATGAAATGCACTGATCAACTCTTTATGGGAAGGATTGCTGATATCATAAACACGCAGACCGGCTTGTTGTTCAGGTACAAATTCATAATTGCCTTCGGTTGAAACGGGGTTAACCTGTATCGATCCTGCTACCAGCAGTTTGGTTCTGCGCGGTGCCTGAATATTGCTGATATCGTAAACATTAATTGAACCCTGTCTGTTTATTACATAAAGTTCTTTCTGATCATCTGAGAGTGCCAGTTGTGTGGCATTGATGCCGGTGATAGTGGTAATGAGTTCATGATCGATCCGGTCGTTATAGCCGATTTGTACAACTTCCACCCCTTTGTCACCCTCTGCAATAAAAAGCGCACTGTCCGAGCTGGTCACATCTTCTGCGGGTGCGCGTGTCTGAAACGTGCTTAGTTGTGCTGATGTTGTCTGTGTGTTTGTACCCCCGGTATTGCCGGTATCGGAAACGGAGTTGTCACCGTTTTGACCGATTTGTGTTGTAGTACTTTCTGTCTGAAGATTGTTTCCGCTATCGTTTCCGCCTTGCGGACTGCTGCTCCCGCAGCCGACGAGTACAAGTGCAAGTAATGTCGTCACTGAGATTTTTTGCAGGCTGTTTTTAGAGATGAACATGATATTCCTTTATCAATTTTCTTATTGTATCCATCGGAATAAAAGATTTTTTAATGAACGTTGGCGTAAAGTTACCGTACAAAAAGTCCAATATGAGAAAAAAGGAAACAGATGTTATGTGGGATTGACGAAGCGGGCAGGGGATCACTTGCCGGACCGCTGGTAGTTGCCGGTGTGATTTTGGAAGGGAAAGTGGACGGTCTGGATGATTCCAAAAAGCTGACGGAAAAGAGGCGTGAACAACTTTTTGAAGAGATTGTGAAGAAGAGTGCCTATGAAATTGTCTTTACCGATAACCATACCATCGATGAAGTGGGACTTTCCAAAGCCATTTCCGACTCAATCGAAAAAATTCTGGAAAAATTGCAGCCTTCGATTGCGATTATGGACGGCAATACAAACTTCGGCATACTGGGTGTTCAGGCAATGGTAAAAGCGGATGAAAAAGTACCCGAGGTAAGTGCGGCGAGTATCCTGGCAAAGGTAAGCAGAGACAGATATATGGTCGAAATCGACAAAACGTATCCCGAGTACGGCTTCAAACAGCATAAAGGGTACGGCACCAAAAACCATGTAGAGCAGATTCGTATAAACGGCAGATCGAAACTGCACCGTGTTTCATTTTTTATCAAAGGGCTAGACGGGTAGGAAGTAGTGTTTGAAAACCTGTGAAACGATCCACACCAGCGGACCGATATAGGAAACGGAAAGCAGCGGTACGGCAATGAGCATCAGGCGGTGTGTTGTTTTGGGAAAATTTTTGAGCGAGAGCATATTGTAGAGTTCCCGGTTGACCCATATCTCCTGAAAAAGGATAAAAAGCAGCATCAGCAGCGGGGTTGTGACCGTGTGGGGATAGGGAATTTGGTCGTAGTAAATCAACATAAATGCCGATGCAAACAATCCGCTTGCCATTTGACCCGCCATATAGACAGGTGATCTTCTCTGGCTGATATATATGGTAAAAACAGCACCCAGAATCAGTGAAATAACATAGAAAACAGCCCAGAGTGGCACATGATACCTTTTATGAAATATTTGTTATAAATTCTATCATAAAATAAACAAGTTTAAAAAATGGGGAGTTCATGACAAACCTGGACCTGTATGCCAGAATAGAGCCGATGATCGGATTTTATGAAGCTTATGAAAAGCTTTATGAAGTCTATTTGCAGATTCTTGAGAGCTATGCACCCGGCAGTGTACTGGATGTAGGCTGTGGGAACGGGAAACTGCTTGCCGAACTTTCCCAGAAATATCACGCGACGGGAATTGACATCAGCCGGGAGATGGTGGATATTGCCAAAGCAAAAGGACTCGATGCCAGGCACTGTTATCTTCATGAACTCGATGCCTCTTACGATGCCGTACTGGCTGTCGCCGATGTGTTGAACTATATGCCCAAAGAGACAATGGCAACATTCTTGGAAGATGTAGCGAAGCATCTTGTTAAGGGAGGCATCTTTGTCTGCGATGTCAATACCCTGCATGGGTTTGAAGATGTCGCATCCGGTAGTCTGATTGTCGATGAAGAAGAGAAGTTTCTCGCTATAGACGCGGAGTTTGAGGAGAATATACTCCATACAGAGATCACTTTTTTTGAGAAGAAAGCGGGAGAATGTTACACGAAAGAGCAGGGCACTATTGCGCAGTACTACCACGCACTGAGTGAAATAGTATCACTGTCCCCTATGAAAATGATAAAAAATTTCGATATTTCTCTCTTCTCAATGGAGTCTGATAAAACTATTTTAGTTTTCCAAAAATAACCACTTTTTAATTCGCCTGTTAGTAGTAGTTCACTATAATAAAACTAAATTGGTATTTGGTGGTTTTCATGAGCGAAAAAGAGACAAAGTATATTTTTGTGACCGGCGGTGTGCTGAGTTCACTGGGAAAGGGGATTGCATCTGCGAGCATTGCAACACTGCTCAAACATGCGGGCAAAGATGTCAGTATGCTTAAAATCGATCCTTACATCAATGTCGATCCGGGGACGATGAGTCCACTCGAACACGGTGAAGTATTTGTGACCGCAGACGGTGCCGAAACAGATCTCGATATCGGTCATTATGAGCGTTTTTTAAATATCAACCTCTCCAAACAGAACAATTTTACCACGGGGCAGGTCTATTCGACGGTGATAGAAAAAGAGCGTCGCGGTGACTATCTTGGTAAGACAATTCAGGTTATTCCCCATATTACCAACGAGATACAGGAACGTATTGTCAAAGCGGGTGAGGGGCACGATATTCTGATTGTTGAGGTCGGCGGTACGGTCGGCGATATTGAAAGTCTGCCGTTTCTGGAAGCCATACGCGAACTGGGCGGTAATCTGGGACGTAAAAATACACTCTATGTACACTTGACGCTGGTACCATATCTCAAAGCTGCCGGTGAACTGAAAACAAAACCGACACAGCATAGTGTGCAGGAACTCCGTCGTATCGGTATCTCCCCTCAGATTGTTATTTGCCGTTCGGAAATGCCGATTCCAAAAGATGTCAAACTCAAACTCGCCTCTTCCTGTGGTGTTGAGAAAAACTCTGTCATTGAGGCAGCCGATGCCAGATCGATCTATAAAGTACCGATCAACTTCCTTTCACAAAATATTTTGACACCGATTTCAGAAAATCTTGACCTCTCTATTCAGACGCCGGATATGGAGGAGTGGAACAGTCTGGTGAAAAATGTTATTGCACCAAAAAAAGAGGTGACAATAGGGTTTGTCGGTAAATATCTGGAGTTGAAAGAGTCCTATAAATCACTGACTGAGTCATTTGTACATGTAGGAGCGCATCTCGATACGAAAGTGAACCTGAAGTGGATCGACAGTGAAGAAATCGACAGTGATTGTGAAGAGGGTGTCTTTTGCGATGTTGACGGTATTTTGGTAGCGGGAGGTTTTGGTCAAAGAGGCGTGGAAGGCAAAATAGAAGCGATCCGCTATGCCCGTGAAAACAAGGTGCCTTTTCTGGGAATCTGTCTGGGCATGCAACTCTCTTTGGTAGAGTTTGCCCGAAACGTACTGAAACTGGAAGATGCCAACTCCGTAGAGTTTGAGCCGGAGTGTAAAAATCCTGTCATATACCTGATCGACGCCTTTATCGATGCCAGCGGCAATAAGCAGATTCGTACCCACAAAAGTCCGCTCGGAGGGACAATGAGACTGGGTGAATATGCCTGTGACACGAAACCGGGATCGCTGCTTCGCAAAGTTTACGGCGGTGCCAAAACAATTTATGAAAGACACCGTCACCGCTATGAAGCCAATCCTGCCTATCGGGATGCGTTTGAAAAAGCCGGTTTGATTGTCAGCGGTGAGTCGGACGGCTTGATAGAAGCGGTGGAGATCAAAGAGCATCCGTGGTTTCTGGGAGTACAGTTTCATCCGGAGTTTACTTCCCGACTCAAAAAGCCCAATCAGGCAATTCTCGGGTTTGTGGAAGCTGCTCTGCAAAACAAATCTGAAGAATAATGTCTGTCTCAAAAAGATTGACCAAAGAGGATATCTACCGGTTGCTCTCCAGCCGTTTCAGCGAAGACAGATGTACCAAACTGGCGCATATTCCCAAACCGTCTGAGCTGAAAGATATCCAAAAAGCTGCCAAACGAATTAACACTGCGATTCAAAACGGAGAAAAAATTGCCGTCGTGGGGGATTATGATGCGGACGGTGTTATCTCTTCTGTGATTATGACCGAATTTTTTGAAGATATCGGTGTCGATGTCGCCTTGAAGATTCCCAATCGTTTTGAGGATGGTTACGGGATCAGTCCCGATATTGTCAGAAAACTGGATGCAGATGTTATCATTACCGTCGATAACGGTATTTCCGCTGTTGAAGCGGGAGAAGTGTGTCTGGAAAGAGGGATCGACCTGATCATTACCGATCACCATACCACACCGGAAACATTACCCAAAGCATACGCCATCGTCAATCCGAAACAGCATGACTGCAGTTTCCCCAACAGTGAGATTTGCGGGGCGCAGGTCGCCTGGTATCTGTGTGCCGCGATCAAGGAGGAGATGGATATACGATATGATCTCTCCAAATTTCTGGATCTGCTGGCTATTGCGATTATGGGAGATATGATGGCGTTAAAAGACATCAACCGAACGATGGTCAAAAGCGGTCTCAGGCTCCTCGACCAGAAAAAGCGCCCTGTATTTCGTGTGATTGCAGAGTTTTTCAATAAAAACAGCTTTCGCAGTGAAGATATCTCATTTCTGATCGCTCCGCTTATCAACAGTTCGGGGCGTATCGAAGATGCAACACGTTCTTATGAGTTGCTGCGTTCCCGCACAGAGAGTGAAGCGATGCAAAAACTGCTTTATATTGTAGATTTGAATAACCATCGCAAAGAGATAGAACTTGACCTTTTCAACCAGGCACTGGCAAAGATTGAGGAAGATAAAAAGATTATCATTGTCTGGGGTGAAAACTGGCATGAGGGTGTGATCGGTATTGTCGCATCGAGATTGTCACGCCGTTTTCACAAACCGGCTATTGTTTTTTCGGTGCATGACGGTGTTGCGAAGGGGAGTGCCAGAAGTGTGGGAGAGATAGATATTTTGGAACACATCAGTGCACAGGCTGACTTGCTCAAAGGTTTTGGCGGACATAAAGGTGCCGCAGGCATGGGACTCTCAGCGGAAAACCTGCCGCTGTTCAAAGCACGTATGGAAGCATCATTGGAGAGAGTTCATGAAGAGGATTTTATCTCCAAAACGGAAGTTCTGGGCGAAATCGATCCCCGTGCGATAGACTTTGAACTGCTCGATATCCTCGAAGAGTTTGAACCGTACGGACAAAAAAACCCGATGCCAAGTTTTGTGCTCAAAGATGCGTACGTAAAACTCGAAAAAGTGATCGGTCAAAACCAAAACCACCAAAAGATTATTCTTGCAACCGAAAATGTCACGCTTGAATCGATTCACTTCAACTTTTCAGACAAGGTGAATAGCGGTGAAAAAGTCGATATTGTCTGTACCGTCTCCAAAAATGAATTCCGGGGCAGGATATCGCCCCAGCTTATGATCAAAGAGATCAAACTCTAATCTAGTCAAAAACACTATCTTTTTATTTTTAAAGGAAAATAATTTTCCTTTAAGTCCTGTTGTTCTATAATTATAAATGGAAAAAAATTATCCATTAGAAAAAATTACTATAAAGGAGACAGAATGGCAAAACATGGCAATGCAATCATCAAAGGGATTGAGATCGAAGAGGTGGTCAAACTACTAAACAAAGCTTATGCGGATGAGTGGCTGGCGTATTACCAGTATTATATTGAGTCGAAAGTGATCAAAGGAATCATGAAAGATGCGGCGATCGCTGAACTGGATCAGCATGCTGCCGATGAACTCAGACATGCCGATATGGTTGCCGGAAGAATACTGCAATTGGGTGGTACGCCGCTTTTGAGTCCACAGGACTGGTTTACCCATACCAATTGCGGATACGACGCACCGAATGACTTTGACGTTGTAGCGATTCTGGAAGATGCGATCAAAGGGGAGCAGTGTGCAATTGATACCTACTCTGCACTGGCAGATTTGACCAAAGACAAAGATATCGTTACCTACGACATCGTTAGTCAGATTCTGGCGGATGAGGTGGAGCATGAAGAAGATTTACAGGCGCTTCATGATGATATAACCGAGTTCGTCGATCAGATCAAAGGCACCATAAAATAAAAATAAGGATTTTAAAATGAGACAATATGAAACATATAAATGCAACAAATGCGGAAACGAAATAGAAGTACAGCACGTCGGCGGAGGAACCCTGGTATGCTGCGGTGAAGAGATGGAATGCGTGACAGAAGATTTAACAGCAGTCAATCTCATGAAAGCCTTTGCAGGTGAATCACAGGCGCGGAACAAGTATGAATTTTTTGCAGATATGGCTTATCAGGAAGGTTTACATCGCATAGCACGTTTCTTTCAGGAAGCGGCAGACAATGAGAAATACCATGCGATGGCAGAGTTCAAAGCCTACAATAAACTGGTTAATAATGTAGAACTGGATACGACGAAAAAGAATCTTCAGTATGCAGCCGACGGTGAGCGTTATGAACATGAAGAGATGTATCCAAACTTTGCCGCCATCGCCAAAGAGGAAGACCATAAAGCGATTGCCAGACTCTTTACTGCCATAGGGAAAGTGGAAGTGGAACACGAAGCGGAGTATCTCGCACTGAAGCAAGCCCTTATCGATGAAGGCTTTTTCGAGAGTGATGAAGAGGAAGAGTGGGTTTGTGAAGTATGCGGACATGTACACCGTGGTAAAAAAGCACCGGGTAAATGCCCATTGTGCGGTGTGGACAAAGAGTATTTCAAAAAACGGGCCAAAGATGTGACAGTGGGGTAAATCCCCTCTGTCATTTAACAGCGGATTTAGTATTCTTTAATATCAGATATCCCACAATTCCCGATAAAAATGATCCTAGCAAAATTGCCAGTTTATCTGCAAAATGATAGATCTGCGTATCGTTAAAAGCGAGTGAATCGACAAAAAGACTCATTGTAAATCCGATTCCTGTCAAAACCGCCACGCCGTAGAGCTGTATCCAGCTGCTATCCTGAGGAAGTTTGGCTAAACCTGTTTTGATTGCAATCCATGAAAATCCGAATACTCCGAGTTGCTTGCCGAGGAAGAGACCCAGCATAATACCCATCGGAACAGTGCCGAGCATCTCTTTTGCTTCGATACTCTGGAGATTGACACCGGCATTGACGAAAGCGAAAAGCGGTAAAATAAAAAATGCCACCCAGTAGTGCAAGTCATGTTCCATCTCTTTCGCCATCGAAAAAGTGTTCCCCTCTTTATCTTTCGAAACCATTGGAATCATAAATGCCAGCGCTACACCTGCCAGTGTTGCATGAACGCCTGACTTTAAAACACTGACCCATAAAATAATGCCGATGAGAATATAGGGTGCTTTGCGAGCCACATTCATACGGTTCATGATAAAAAGTACCATCAGTGCTGCTGAAGCGACGGCAATAGAGACAGTGGAGAGTTCACTCGTATAAAAGAGAGCGATGATGATAATGGCACCAAGATCGTCGATGATTGCCAGCGCCATCAGAAATATTTTGAGTGAGACCGGTACGCGGTTTCCCAGGAGGGAAAGAATTCCCAGTGCGAAAGCGATATCGGTTGCTGTAGGGATTGCCCAGCCGTTAAGTGCAAATGAGTCGCTGCCGTTGAATGCAATGTAGATCAGCGCAGGAAGCACCATACCTCCCAGTGCAGCGATACCGGGAAGGGCGATTTGTCCCAGAGAGGAGAGATGCCCTTCCAGTACTTCACGTTTGACTTCGAGTCCGATCAGGAAAAAGAAGATTGCCATCAGCCCGTCGTTGACCCATAAAAGCAGTGGTTTGGCGATTTGCAGATCACCGAAACGGATTTCGACATGCGTTTCCAGAAAAGCGCTGTAAAAACCGGATAATGGACTATTCTCCAGTCCGAGTGCAAGAAGTGTGACGAAAATTAGTAAAACACCTGCGCTTGATTCTTTGTGAATAAAGTCGTTAATCACTTTCATGAAATACCTTTTATAAATAATTTTAATATTAACAAATAAAAGTTAATATATTGTGAGTGTAATGACACGTAATTTTTATTCTGAAGAACCTGTTTTTGACATACTGCTTCTTTCCCACCATGAAATGTGCAGTTGATGACCTTTGTATACGGCGATATATCTGTTTGTATTGGTGCTTGGTGCACTATCTTTTACGCCGTCGTCGTCAGCATCCCAGTTTTGTCCGCCTGATATCTCAAACTGGTAGTAACTGTTGGGGTGGAGATCTCCAGGATGTGCTTTAAAATTGCCAATGTTTTGCAATGTCTCACCGCTGCTTGTCTTTTCAGTGAACAACAGTTTTTTGACACCATTATCAAGCCGGTAGATGTGTACGGTGGCACCGGCAAGATAGCCGTAATACTTTTTCGATTTTGTATCGAGATTTCTTTGTGTATGTGTTTGTGTACTGCTCTTTGTACCACTGCCTCCGCAGCCGAGTATCAACAGCGCCGGCAGTGTCATAATCCATATAAATTTAAACATTTTTCTCTCCTACTGTAACGGTACCGGGTGGGTACACCATTTGATAATCTCTTTTGCCGGAACAATGCGTACTTCCGGTTTTGAAAGCGCATAGTCGATAAATTCACTGATGGCGGCGCGCATCTCCTGATAGGTGGCGTTGATGTTGTGCTCATCTACCCAGCCTTGTGTATAGTACTGTGTATGTGCACCGAACATAAAAGGTGCGCGGTTGCCTTTGAGCCTGAGATCGAGGTTATATTTGAGAATACCCAGTACCTCCTGTTTGTTGAGTTTTGCATAACTCCACAGGTTGTAATCGAATCCGGTGATTTTATGTCCTTCAAGATAGGGAATTTTTTTCTTGATACGTTTCCAAAGCCCTTTTTTAATGCCGTATTTGGCGCATTCTGAATCTTTGGGAACCATTAAAAGATGGTTGGGCAGTTCCCACAGTCCGTCAATGGCACCGATTGTAACGGCATTGGGGTTCTCACTGTTGCCGTACCAGCTCTCATTGTGTCCCGGTGAGCCGCCGTTTAACTGGTACGGCCAGCGAAAGTTGGTTCCGTCGAAGTTCTCTGCCGCGCCCTCTTCGATAGAGCAGTCATACAGAAAGTTTTGGCTTTTCAACTCTTCAAAAAGGTTTTGGTTGTAGAGCAGATAGGGAGCCCTGAAACCGACAATCGTATCTCTGGAAATACCTGCCAGATTGACGAGATCGTCAGTCGCTTTTTTGATTTTTGTTTTCCACTCCGCTCTGGTCAGGGTATTGACCGTGTGTTCGAACGCGTCCCAGTCATCACCGGATATATCACTGTGGTGACCGTATGTATGGTTACCGATCTCATGACCGCTGTTTTTCAGACGCTTAAAAGCTGCCAGAAGATTTGCCGGTGTATCTTCGATCTCTTCATGAAGTCCTTTGGTGTTCATATAAAAACTGACGCGTGCATCGGTACCGTCCGGATTTTTTTTGCCGGAGAAGAGGTTGATCGCCCAGTCTATCCCCTCGGCTTTGGTGTTATCATCAAAGCCGATAACCACAAACTGCGGTGCTTTGGCAACAGAAACACCGTGCGGCGGCAGAGAAGAGGGGATAACATAGTCGAAACAGCTTTCCGGAATAAGTTTCAGATCATCCATATAGAGTTTTCCTGTATCATCTTGTGCTTCAAACCATATCCATACCTGTATGGCGTAAGTGTTTTCAGGTGCGGTGGCATTGAGTATAAACTTTTGATAGGCAGCGGCATTTCTCAGTGAAATCTCCTGGGAGGCGAGTTCATGATCCTCTTTGTCATAAAAGATAATTCCCGCCCAGGCACCGTCGATGTTACCGGCAGTTTTGTAGTAACCGTTGAGCTGAAATGTGCGGATAGTATGATCAAGCGGATAGATGGTCTGATCGAGTCCGCTGCCTTGCAGCTCAAGGGCTTTGGCACCACTGTGAGCATCGTTACTGAGAATATACTGCGCATAGACATCCCAGCCGTTGAGATTTTCATCGAAGTTGCCGTTGGGGAGTAAATTACACGGATCATGGGCATCCGGTACAAATTTCCACTGAAAAGTTTGATGTGCTACGGCGCCTTTACTGTCTGCAACGGTGACGGTAACATTGTAGTTCCCGGCTTTTGCAGCGTAACCTGAGATTATACCTGTTTTACTGTCTATGGTAATGCCCGTCCCTTCCGGAAAACCGCTCAGAGCATAGGTCAGGGTATCATGATCCTGATCCGATGCCTGAACTTGCAGGGAAACAGCTTCCGCCAGGCTGTTTTGCTGTGCGGGAATTTTTACTATTTCGGGAGCATGGTTGTTTGCATTGGTGTTTGCTTTTTGAAATGTGAAATCATCGAAGAAGGTTTTGCCTCCGTCAGAAGTATCCGACCACGTCCAGAGTGTCGCATATCTGCTGCCTGCGGGGGCTTTGCTGACTTGCAAAAAAGGCTGATAAGTCGGCATATTCGGGTTGAGACTCAGTTCCGTCTCTCCGACAGTGTTCCAGTTTACATCCATATAGACGATCCCCATCCAGATACCGTCAACACTGTTTGCAGTTTTGTAGTAACCCGAAAGGATATACTCCGCACCGGGTGTGATAGCAAAGGACTCATCAATATCCTGCCCGATACCGCCCTGCTGGTAAGCAAGGGCTTTTTGTCCTGTATGGCTTTCGGAAGAGATGACGGCATGGCTGTCTTCTTCGATCGTCCAGTGCTGTTTACCTGTTTCAAATCCGCCGTTTTGCAGAAGATTTTGCGCGTGCAACTGTGAAACAGCCAGCAGTATCCATACTATCCACAAAGAGAGTTTTAACTTCATGTATTGTTCCTAAAGTTTAGATTATGAGGAACTATCGGCTAAATAAGAAAAAGGTGTAGTGTCCGGTTTAACGTTCCACACCGTTTTTGACAGGCACGAAAAGGCAGGCTTCCAGTTTCTGGACTTTGATCTTGTTACCGTTTTTGATAAAGCGGGTAATGATCTGTTTTCCGTTATCTTCGATAGGTGCGACGAGAATACCGCCGTCTGCCAGCTGGTCGAAAAGATTGACCGGCGGCTCTTTTGCCGATGCGGAAAAAAGGATGCGGTCATAGGGAGCGTATGTTCTCCAGCCCCGGTTGCCGTCATCAAAACGGGTGTTGATATTTTTTAACCCCAGTTGCTCGAAACGTTGTTTTGCTTCGATGAGCAGTTTTTCGATACGCTCTATCGTAAATACACGGCGGAAAAGTTTGCTCAGTACCGCAGCCTGATAGCCGCTGCCGCAACCGATTTCCAGTACAGAGTCGGCACCCTGAGGGGAGAGTGCTTCGGTCATTTTGGCAACAGTGAGCGGAGAGCTGATCCACTGGTTTGACGAAAGGGGCAGGGCATCGAGTTTGTAGGCGTGGTGCTTAAACCCGACCGGTACAAAGATTTCACGCTGTGTCTGTGCAATGGCTTTTTGCACGTTGGGAGAAAGAGGAAAAACAGCATTTATTTCCCGTGCCAGTTCTTCGGATCGGTGAAGGTGAATGGAGTCGTTTTGCAGATGTCGTCTGATCATGTAAGTCCTATGTCCATATAGCGTCGCATTTTTTTAATCTCTTTTAAATCGGCAGAATGGGAAATATAGTTACCGTTATCGTTGCGAAACTCTTCTCCGAACGGGGTGATAATACCGGAGCTTTTTGCCATATCTTCATTCGCGCTGTCCGCGACAATGACAAAAGCCTGGTTGAGAATCGCCATCGACTTTGTTATGGCTTCGAGTTGCTCTTTGCGAAGCTTACCCCAGAGTGCCGGTATCATGATAATATCCGCACCCTGGATCTGAAGCCAAAGCTGAAGAAATCTTATCTCAAAACAGATTAAAATTGCATAGCGCAAGCCCTCTATTTCAACTATTTGCACATCTTTGGTGTTCCCTGCGGTGAAATATTTATCTTCATCGCCAAATGCAAACAGTTTTGCTTTCGGCTGTGAATATATCTCCCGACCTTTGTGAAATATTTTGGCACTGTTGTAAAAGTTGCCGTTACGTTTTTCTGTCATAGTAAGCGTAATCGTTTTGGTTTCGGAGAGTGTAAGCAGGCTCTCTTTTGCCCCTTCTCCAAAGGCTGCCGCTTCTTCCATTTTGTTAAAGCTAAAATTGGTCAGGCAGAGTTCCGGTGCGACGACAACAGCGTTATCGGGCGCTTTTTCGATT
>JALWRO010000065.1 GCA_027080605.1 Campylobacterales bacterium | reverse complement strand
AGCGAAAGAGATAGGCAAAAAACTGCTCAAACGCTATGCCATTGCCAGGTGGAAATCTGACGATTTGTAAAATGGGCTATCGCACTTTACGTGCCCATTTTTGAAAGCGCAGCGCAGGTAAAAGCTGCTGTTGTATCGGTTTTTGTTTACAGATAGCATTGGCGAGCATCTCCGCATTCCAGGGCGCAAACACAAATCCACGGGAACCCAGTGCGGTGTGGATATAGAGATTAGGTCGGTAGATATATTTCTCCATCGGCACTTTTGCCCCGGTTTGTATGTAGGGATATTTTTCTAAAGTCGCTTCTTCGTCTACGACCGATCCGACCAACGGGAAATAATCGAAACTAAAACGTCTGTATCCGGTATAACTGTTAAGGATCTTCAGGGATGGCATCGGGAGCAACTCCTGTGCTTTTCGTATCAATTCAAATTGATCCGCATCAGCGGCACTCTGTAAATCGACGTCTCCGCGAATATGGGTCGCTCCGACGATAACGTGACCTTTGATATAGGTGGAGACAGAGACCTCTTTGTGGATGTTGTAGGTACATTTTTCATCTTCATAAAATGTTACATCGTATCGGTAGCCACCGATTTTTTTGGTTTTCAGTGAGGGCAGGGCGATCGGTTCGGGTATATCTCCGGTGGCAAGAATAAGATATTTCGCGCGGTAGTTATCGTTCATATGCCACATTTCACCGTCATGAACTATCTTCTCCACCGTAATATTTTCCCGTACGTCTATATCTTGCAAAAGGGCTTCACAAAGTTCTTTTGCAGGAATCAGCCCTGCTTCCGGGAAGAAGTATGCATCGCCGCGTTTTTCCCAGGGAAAATCTATAAAGGGTTCATATCCCCGGCAACGTTTGATGTCCGCAGCATCCAGCGGCAGTTTCATGAGACCGTTTTTATATAGCAGATCGGGAAAATTGGTCTCGTAAAAGGTAAGTGCATACGCGAGTGCACGGTTGAGGTAGGTTTTGTATGGTGAGGGTTTGGACATTTTTGGAGAGAGAAAAGCGCCTGCCGCACCGGACCCGCCGCTGCATACAGATGCTTTTTCCAGTACGAGTACGCGCAAACCTTGCTTTTTGAGTGCAAACGCGGTAGAAGCACCGGCAATACCGGCACCAACTATGATAACGTCAATCAAAAATAGGGATTTTCTCTTTTGGGGAAGTCATTGACTGTCAGTTTGGAGAATGCTTCGACATAGTTCCAGAAATCCTGCTTGATTTCTTCATCCATATCGTAATTTTTCAATGCTTCACGCATACATCCCAGCCACTCGACTCTGGCTTTTTCCGCGATGGAAAAGTCATCATGAACACGGATCATATACTCATTCAAATCCATACCGCCGCTTTCATCTTCATATACCTTTGGACCGCCGCAACGCTGAATGAAAAACTTTGTATTTTTCTCTTTGACTTTGTCAAACTCTGCTCTGTCCTGCGGAAAAAAGTTTGCGATATCGCTCTCATAAATCAAGTCATAAAAACTGTACATCAACTTTCGCATACCCTCTTCGCCGCCGACAGCTTCGTAAAACTCCGGACTCGGATTTTTGTACGGTACCTCTTCACCCTGAACAGTCGGTGTGATTTCAAATGCCATCATTACCCTTTTTTTTATTATCGGATAATTTTATCGTAATCATTTTAAAATTTATAGGTAATTCCTATTTTTGAAATTTTTGCAGGTTTGAAATAGACGGAGATGTTGCTGCTTGTATCAAACAGTTTTGCCGGTACGGCATCGCTTTGCATCGCGTCAAGTACTTTGCCAAGCAACTCTTTCATGAGGTGAGACTTGGACTCTTCCTGATTTTTGGATGGAGTTGCAATAGTGTTGTTAGGAGTTAGTGCACGCAGTTTATGGTGGTCGCTGTTGTATTTCTGATAATCAAAAGCATGAGATTTTTGTGTAAAGAAAAAACAGCCGCATAAAACACAGATCGGAAGCAGTTTACGCATATCCAAAGGCATGTCAATCTCCATAAGTTATTTTAACCAATATCGGCACAGGTAAATATAAGTTTACATAAATTGGTTGGAAAGTGCAATTTTTTTGATGATTTTTACCCCCAGAAAGCCTAAAGTGTTTAGAATTGTAATATGGATTTAAAATAAAAGATATATTTAAGAGAAAATAATCTGTTCGGTTATGACGGAGGTATTGTGATCCATGTTCGGCTTTATGGCGGTCTGCTTTTTTGTTACAAAATATCAAATAATAAATTATGTATAAAAAGTAATATATAAATTAAATTATGACTAATTGTGTTTAAACAATTTAGTATTATGATTAGTATTGACAACTCTTTAACATCTTAGTATAATGATATTAAATATACAAGGTAATGCTTTGATAATAGAATGGAGTGAAGAGAAGAACAGAATATTGTTGCAAGAGCGGGGTGTATCTTTTGAGATGGTTGTTGAAAAGATTGCCGATAAAAAAATTTTGAGTGACAGTGAATATCCAAACAGTGAAAAGTATCCGCATCAACGCATTTTTATTGTCGCAATTGACGGGTATTGTTATGTTGTTCCTTATGTGCAGGATGAAACAAAAATATTTTTAAAAACGATATATCCGAGCAGGGTGGCGACCAAAAAATATCTGAAAAAGGAAGAAAAATGAGAGAACCGGACAAAAAGGCTTTTGCGCCTCTGGACGAATATGAAAAAGATTTGATTGAAGCACTTGAAAACAGCGATATGGTTTTGGAAAGACCGGACGAAGAGAGATTGAAAATGCTGCAGGAGAGTGCAAAAGAGACACTGCGCTTACTGGAAACAAAAAGCAGATCAGCATCAAATTGAAAGAGAAAGATCTGCTGATCATCAAGCAAAAAGCGAAAGAGATCAGTATTCCGTATCAAAATATCATTCAGGCACTGGTACATAATTATGCTACCGGAAAGATAAAACTTGAGATATAAGCACTTTATCTACCGATTTGTTAAACTACAACCAAATGGGTGTCAAAGCGGATAATGTTATAATAGTTTAAAACATATAGGTGGAATATCATGAACAAAACGACGTGTCCTCTGGACTGTTACGATGCGTGCAGCGTGCTCTTTGAAGAGGGGAAACTCAAAGGGGATAAAGCGCATCCGGTGACAAAAGGGTATCTTTGTCCGAATCTTAACCATTATCTGAGTGAACCGCGGATTCTCAAGCCCCGTTTTAAAGGGCAGGAGATAGAGATGGACGAGGCTATGGATATTTTGTCTAAACTGCTTCATGAAGCGCAGGGGTTAAATACGCTTTATTTCAAAGGCGAGGGGAACTTCGGCAAACTCCAAAATGCGCCTGCACACTTTTTCAGTCAATACGGTGCGGATTTTACCAAAGGTTCTCTCTGTGACGGTGCGGGTGAAGCCGGAGTGGTGGAAGGACGCGGGGAAAGTCTGGTTTTGCCTCATGAACAGATTGCCAAAAGCAATATTGTCGTTGTCTGGGGACGTAATATCTCCGTGAGCAATTCACATTTTATGGACCTGATTAAAAATAAAATTTTAATTGTCATCGATCCGGTCAAAACGGATCTGGCGAAAAAAGCGGCAGTACATCTGCAGGTCAAGCCCAGGGAAGATCTTTTTCTGGCGTTGTTGATGGCACGGTTTGTCTATATAGAACAGATTGAAAACTACGATTTTATAGATAATTTTACGGCAGATTTTGACTATTTTGTCGAGTTTATCCGCTCTTTCCCCGTCAAAGAGCTGGTTGAGAGGGTCGGTGTGGAACTTGAAGATGTTTTGACGGCGTTGATGCTGATGGACAAAGAGAAGGTGGTTTTTCTCGTCGGTGTCGGGGTGCAAAAGTATGCGCACGGCAGCAGTGTACTTCGGGCAATCGACTCACTGGCTGCGATGATGGGGTTGTTTGGCAAAGAGGGGTGCGGTGTGAGCTATCTGGGAAACAGTAGTCTGGGATTTAAAAATATTTTTCCCGAAAGTAAAAAACGCGTTCCCAAAGCAACAGTTGATTTTGCGAAATATGATCTGGCTTTTATTCAGGGAAGCAATCCCGCCAATCAACTGCCAAATAGTGCCAGAGTGATTGACGGCTTGCTAAAATGCAAACTCTCCGTCTATTTCGGATTGTATGAAAACGAGACCTCCAGACTTGCCGATCTGGTGATACCTGCAAAGAACTTTCTCGAAAAAGAGGATATCCGCTTCAGTTACGGAACCGATTTTATCGGACGTATGCCCAAATTGATTGAGAGCGGTATCGGTATCAGTGAGACAGAGTTGACCAATCGTCTTTGCAAAGATTTCGGTTATGATACGCTGCCTGGTGAAAGAGAAATGATTGAAGAGATTGTCGGGAACAATGTCTATGAAAAAGAGGGGTATTTACGAAACGCAGAGTATCAGCAGATTCCCTACAGCGAGGGATTTTATACCGATGATGAAAAGTTTCAGTTTATGGATGAATATGATGATGAAGTATGTGAAGGGGAAGGATTGTTTCTGATCACCTGCAAGCAGCGACACTCTCTGAACAGTCAGTTTAAGCGTGATACACATATCTACCTGCCGCCTGTGTGCGGTTTGAAAGAGGGGGATTCGGTGCGTGCGGTTTCGCCTTACGGAGCGGCGGAGTTTACCGTCAAGATCGATGAAAATCTGAGAGAAGATTGTGTTAAGATCTACTCGGGAACGCCGGGTGTCAATTATCTGACTCCGGATGAACTCTCTTTAGAGGGAGAGAGTGCGATTTATCAGGAGACGAGAGTGGTACTGGAGCGCGTCGATGCGTAATATTGTTGTTTTAATCTTTTTACTTACCTCATTACTTCCTGCAAAAGAGTTTATACTCAAGACCATTTCCGGAAAATTGCTGCATCTTGAGGTGACTCCGCTGAGTCTGAAGGTCAAAGAGTTCCCAAATAAGGTGATTTTGCTTGACTTTTTCGGTGCGAATTGTCCGCCGTGTATTGCGGAGATGCCGGATTTGGTGAAAATTCAGAATCTTTTTGGCAAAACAGTACAGGTGATCGGTATTCAGGCAGCTTCCAAAAGAGATGACAATGCGATGCGGCAGTTTGTGCAAAAGCATCATCTGAACTATCCTGTCGTCAATCTGGAGGAGGGGACAATGCTGATAAGTTACGCACAGACGCAAACTGACTGGAACGGCGCTTTGCCCTATAAACTGTTGTATGATTTTGACGGTTCGCTTTCGTATCGTCTCTACGGTAAAATGACGGAGAAGAAGCTGCTTGAAGCATTACAAGATTTGTAGAATGTCAAAAAAAAGGATTGGCTGATGGCATCAGGTTTTTTTGCCCTGTTTGACGATATCGCCGCACTGATGGATGATGTTGCGACAATGGGGAAAGTGGCTACCAAAAAGACAGCGGGTATCCTCGGAGATGATCTTGCTGTCAATGCGGAAAAAGCGTCCGGCTTTCTTAGCTCACGTGAGTTACCGGTACTCTGGGCGATTACGAAAGGGTCGTTTGTCAATAAGTTGATTCTCTTGCCGATTGCTTTTCTGATGACAGCCTACGCTCCGTGGATGATTGTACCGGTATTGCTGGTCGGCGGGGTTTATCTGGCGTATGAAGGGGCAGAGAAAATCTATGAGTATTTTGTGCCTCATGAAGAGGAGAAAGAGAACCGTACTGAACCGATGGACAGAGAAGCGATTTTGGCGCAGGAGAAGGCGAAAATCAAGTCTGCGATTGTTACCGATTTTATTCTTTCGATTGAAATTGTCATTATTGCACTCGGTTCGGTGATGGGACATCCTCTTCCGGTGCAAATTGCCGTGGTGACCGTAGTGGCTTTTCTGGCGACAATAGGTGTTTACGGGATTGTTGCAATGATCGTCCGCATGGATGATTTCGGGATGAAACTTGTAGAAATGGATCACGGCAAAAACAGTTTTTTTAAAAAGACAGGCACATTTTTGATTCGTGCTTTGCCGAAGGTCATCAAATCTCTCGGTGTGATCGGTACTCTGGCGATGCTGCTGGTAGCGGGCGGTATTTTCATGCACAATATACACTATCTTCATGAAATGCTGCATGCACTGCCGTCGCTGGCGGGGGAATTGCTGACCGGGCTTTGTGTCGGAGCAGTGGCTTTGGTAGTTGTCAAATCGATTACTAGTGTCAAAGGATTGGTGACTGCAAAACATTCATAAAAAACTCTACCGCTGGTATGCCATCAACGGAAGAAAAGATCTCCCCTGGCGCAATACCGACGATCCCTACCGTATCTATCTGAGTGAAATTATGCTGCAGCAGACGCAGGTCAAGACGGTGCTGGAGCGTTACTATTTTCCTTTTCTTGAAAAGTTTCCTACCTTACAGGCGCTGGCGGAAGCGCCGCTGGATAATGTTTTGAAGATGTGGGAAGGGCTCGGGTACTATACCCGTGCGAAAAATTTACATAAAGCGGCACAGCTGACTGCTCCTGAGTTGCCAAAACAATACGATATGCTTCTTGCGCTTCCGGGTATAGGGAAAAATACCGCTGCCGCAATCTGTGCGTTTGCGTATCGTCAGAAACGTGCGGTGATGGAAGCCAATGTACGGCGGATTATTTGCCGTATTTATGCACTCGATGATCCCTCTGAAGCGACACTGATCCAAAAAGCGCATGATTTACTGGATGAAGAGAATCCCTACGATTACAATCAGGCGATGATGGATATCGGTGCGATGGTCTGCACGGTGAAAGATCCTTCCTGCGATGCGTGTCCTTTTGCAACAATCTGTCGGGCGAGAGCGCTCGGTTGTGTCGATTTTCCTGTCAAAAAGCGTAAAAAGGTTCCGACAAGAAGGGAAGATGTTGTGATTGCCATATATGAGGATAGACTCTTCATGAAACAGAGAGAAGGGCGTTTTTTACACGGTTTGTGGGGATTCCCTGCCAGTGATGCACCGGCAGGAGAAGAGATTGGCACGGTTCGACACCAATATACCCATTTTAAACTGGAGGTAACACTTTGGCTACAGAGGCTGCATGCTCCTCATGAAGTGATGTTCACCAGAGAAGAGATAGCTGATCTCGCCATCTCGACAGTAGATAAAAAAATCTTGGATTTACTGGCAAAAAAAGGACTTTTCTAAATCACCATCCGTCTGTCACTTCGACAATCTGATACCCCTGACGCCATCGCTTTTTAATCAGACTGTGCAGATGACTCCATTTATTGGAGAGATCGTAACTTTGCGCTTTATATTTTTTTGTTTTGGAAAAAGTACCGACCCACTGGTCAAAACCGAAATGGAGATCGGTCATGAAATACCCCTGCTGCCAGCGTCGTTTGATGATGTGCTGAAATGTTCCCCATGTTCTGGCAGCATCGAGTGATTGCGGTGTTTTGGCATCTTTTTCAACAAACGCGATCCAGCGACCTTCATAATAGCGTATAAAATCTACTTTATATCCTTTTGCCCATGCTTTTTTTACTTTTTTACGGAAGTTGTCGTAGTAGTCGGCGGTAAAATAGGTGGGGTCTTTCGCACCTGTCCCTTTGGCAAAGAGACCGACATAGATACCGTCTCCGTGTTCGAGGTCGATTAAGACGTAACCTTTGGCATATTTCGCCGCCATCGCGTCACGAAAGTCTGCCCAGACACGACGGGTAACATACGACTGGCTTTTGAAACCGGTGTGTTTTGCAAAAACTGCTACCCACTGGGTATACCCCTGACCGATATCGATAACATCGTAGCCCCTTTTCCACCGTTTGTCTATTTCATGGGCGAGAACCGACCATTCGTCTGTGACGAGATATGCCTGATTGGTATAACCGCTCCCTTTTGCGTAGGTAATAACCCATTTATGTGCAGCCTGCGCAAAAAGAGGCAGTATGAGTGTTAAAATCAGTAAAAATCGTAGTTTCATGAAGGCTCCTTTCTCTATTTTACAGATGGACACACGGCATTGGCGAAAGAGAGGGTGGATATAAGCAATAACGATAATAAAAATTTATGCATATATACTCCTTATTATTTGTTTTATTTATAATAGAAGTATATCGCTTTGTCTCTGAAGGGGAGATAAAGCGGTAAAATCTTTACCGCTTCGAGACTATTTTGCTCCGCCAAACATTTTCCCAAGATTTTGTAACATGTCTTGCATCTGTTTCATCTGTTCAGGAGAAACCTGCGGCTGTTGTTGGTGTTGTGGTTGCTGGTGTTGTTGATGAGCTTTCTGTGC
>JALWRO010000064.1 GCA_027080605.1 Campylobacterales bacterium | reverse complement strand
CCCTCGCTCTCATTCGCGAAACCCTCCGCGACCCCGACGACGAAGTGCGGCTGGTCGGTTTTTCGATGATCGACAACATGGAAAAGAAGATCAACGAAAAGATCCACCATCTCAAAATCATGATACACACCCGCCGCGATCCCGAAGAGAAGGCGCAGTACCACAAAGAGCTCGCCTTTACCTACTGGGAACTGCTTTATCAGGGGCTTGTCGACAAACAGCTGACCGCGTTTCTGATCGAAAATATCATTCATGAAATCAACGAGGCGAAAAAGAGCATCACCGATGACGCCGGACTATACAAACTGGAAGGGCGTGTGTTGCTGGGAGAACGCCGCTACAGCGACGCCAAAGCCGCTTTTGTCAAAGCGCTCGATCTGGGTATCCCCAAACAGGAGATCGCCTCTTTCATGGCAGAGATCGCCTTTCGTGAAAAGAACTACTCCCGTATCGCATACTGGATGCGCAAAACTCCGAAACACAGCATCAACTACCAACTCCAGACACTGCGCGATGTCTGGGTCAGGGAGGCGGTATGAAACTGCTGCTGGACAAAAAAGTGCCTGTCGATGTTATGATTATCAGCGAGGGTACCTACCCCTATGTGCGCGGCGGTGTCAGTTCGTGGATTCATCAGCTCATGAACGGATTGCCGGATCTTAATTTCGGCATTGTCTTTATCGGAAGCCGTCGTGAGGAGTACGACAAAATCCAGTATACTTTTCCCGAAAATCTGCTCTATCTGCTGGAAGCTTATATGTTTGAACCGCACAAAAAAGAGCATATCGCACCCCAAAAAGGGAAACAAAAAGCGCTGGAGAAAGTCGAAACGATCTACCGCTGGTTCCACTCCCCCGAAAAAGCGTTTCCCAAAACACTGCACGATCTCGACTTCTATCTTCATGAAGTGGATGAAAAGTTTTTTCTCTACAGTGAAAAGGCGTGGTCGTTCATCAGCGCACGCTATGAGGAGAATACCCCGTCCATGCCCTTTATCGACTATTTCTGGACCGTCCGAAGCATCCATACCCCCATCTGGCTACTGGCGAAAATCGCGAAAGAGATCTCCGGCAAAGCGCGGGTCATCCACACCCCCTCCACCGGTTATGCCGGTTTTCTGGGCACCCTCGTCTCCCAGAACGACAACCGCCCGCTGATCCTGACCGAACACGGCATCTATACCAAAGAGCGTCGTATCGACCTGCTCTCAAGCACCCTGTTTCAAAACAGCAAAGCCGACTTGCTGAAACAGAGTTATGAAGATGACTATATCAAACAGATGTGGATCCGCTTTTTCGAGGGGATCGGGCTCTTTTGCTACGACCGTGCCGACCCCATCCTCTCCCTCTACAAAGGAGCGCAAAAGGCACAGATCGCCTACGGCGCCAGAGCGGAGCGCTGCCGTGTCGTTCCCAACGGTGTCGATACGCAAAGACTCTCCGAAGCCTATGCCAAACGTTCCGAAAAAGTGCCCCACGTCGTCACGCTGATCGGACGTGTCGTGGCGATCAAAGATATCAAAACGTTTATCCGCGCCATCCGTATCGCAGTCTATGAGATTCCAGATCTGGAAGGGTGGATTGTCGGTCCGATGGATGAAGACCCCGACTACGCCGCCGAGTGTATGCAGATTGTCCAGAATCTCGACTTGCAGAAACATATCAAATTTCTCGGCTTTCAAAATATCACCGACGTGCTTCCCAAAAGCGGATTGCTCACCCTCACCTCCATCAGCGAAGGGATGCCGCTGGTCGTTCTGGAGGGGTTCGCCGCCGGACTTCCCTGTGTCACAACCGATGTCGGCTCCTGCCGGGAACTTGCGGAAGGGGCGCTGAACGACGAAGATATCGCCATCGGCAAGGCGGGCGAAGTGGTACAGATCGCAGACGCCGCCGCACTGGCAAAAGCCTATACCGCCCTCCTCTCGGACGAAGCACTCTGGAAACGCTACCAGCAAAACGGGTTCAAAAGGGTCAACACCTTTTACCGGCAGGAACAGTTTCTGCAGACCTATCATGAAA
>JALWRO010000063.1 GCA_027080605.1 Campylobacterales bacterium | reverse complement strand
GGAAAATCAACCGGCCGCGCCATTCGGGGTGACGGTTTTTTCGTGGTCAGTGATGATGGTGGAACGACCTATAAATATAGCAGAAACGGAGATTTTGTATTTGACTCCAACGGGAATTTTGTTACCAACAACGGACTCGTTGCACAAGGGTGGGTACGAAACCCTGACACCGGAAAGATAGACACTTCCGCACCTATCCAAAATATTCAGATTAAACCGGGACTGACTACACCTGCCAAACCAAGTTCTCAGGTCAGCGTCAAAGCCAACCTCAATGCAGGGAATTTAGTTGAAAATATGTCGGCGATGAAAACAACTGACCGTTTTGATGTCCTTTTTAATGCAGAGGGAAAAGCATTTAACTTAAAAGATGACCAGGGTGTTTCACTGACATTAAAAGATGCCGCAGGCAATACATCTACAAAAGAGTTCCGCTTTTCCACAACACCAAAAACAGATACAGCCACAACCAGTTATTTTACTTCAGTAGAAGATTTACGAAAAAAGACAGAAGATTTTATACAAAATGCAGCAAATGGCGGTAGCAGTACAGCAACTGTTTCTGTGAATGATCAGGGAAAATTTGAAATCAAAAATTCAAATACTGCAGGTAATGACTTAAATATCACTGTTGATGCTCTTGCAAATGCTGACAATGAACTTTTTACCCAATCTTTAACATCACTCAGCGGTACTTTGACAGCAGGTAGTTCAGGATCCAAAACATCACAGGTAATCAATGCCGCTACCCATGCATCCAGTATCGATATTTTCGATTCACTCGGCTCCAAACATACCGTACGCATGGAATTTCGCAAAGCCGAATTTCAGTACGACAACAACGGTACCAAAGTCGGTGTTGCCTGGAATATGAAAATATCAGTCCCACAACCAGGTGAAATCGGAGGTTCGCCCAACGCCAACGAGTTGCCGGGACAAATCATTTTTAATTCTGACGGCTCACTGAGTTCCTACACGCCGACAAGTATTACCTATACCGCAAACAACGGTTCCTCGCCCAACCAGACCATTTTGCTGGATCTCGGACATGCCAATAAATTTGACGGTCTTACCAGCTTTGACAGCCCTTCAAACACTGCCGGTATCAGTCAGGACGGTTTTACAGGCGGCGATCTCGACGGTATCCGTATTGATCAGTCCGGTACACTCATCGGAAGCTTTACCAACGGAAGATCTTTCGGTCTGGCACAAGTTGCCATGGCAAAATTTACCAACAATATCGGACTGGAGAGTGACGGCGGAAATGTATTTGTCCAGACAGCCAACTCGGGAGAACCGGTAATCGGTCAGGCAGCCGCCGGTGGACGCGGTTTTGTACAATCCAGCTCTCTGGAGATGTCAAACGTCGACCTCAGCCGTTCACTGACACAACTCATCGTCATTCAAAGAGGTTTTCAGGCAAACTCCAAAACCATTACAACATCGGATCAGATGCTCAACACCCTCCTGCAACTTAAACAATAGTTTGCTATCTTTATGAGATATGCTATAATAGTCCTGACATTCACGTTAGGACTATCTTCATGAAAATCACCCTGCTTCACCATACACCGCTTGTTGTCTGCGCCAATGCTATCCGTACCTGCTGGCAAAGTTTCGATAAAAGTGATCACGGCGGAGAAAAAGACAAAGAGCTTATCGACAGAGTCGGCAACAAGTTTAAACACGCCTCCACGCTGGAACATCTGGTATATACATTTTATATTCAGGGGATTTCACGCGCACTGCTACAGGAGCTGGCACGCCACCGTATGGCTTCTCTTTCTGTTAAGTCTACACGCTATACACTCAAAGAACTTAAGCATGAAGCGCCTTTTACAGCATCCGATCAGGAACGTGCAGAAAAATATCTGGTCTTTACAGGAATAGAAATAGTCGATACGATGAGTATTCAGGCATTGGAAAATCTGCGACAGGTCTTGCAAAGCGGCATCAGTAACGACAAAGCAAAATATTGCCTTCCCGAATCATACAAAACAGAATTGACATGGACCATCAATGCCAGAAGCCTTCAAAATTTCATCGGTCTCAGAAGCGACAAATCAGCCCTCTGGGAGATTCAAAATCTTGCAAAAGCACTTTATGACCATCTGCCCGAAGACCACCGCTACCTCTTCAGCGACTTTATTAAGGCTTGATGCCGGGAAACCCCATCAAAAGCCAATCCTGCAAGCCTCCCCGATACCACAATAACTTATTTTTCGGGTATCCTATGCCGACCAGTGCCCTGATTGCCCGTGGAGACTGTTCACACCAGGCACCGTTACAAAAGAGCAAAACAGTTTTTGCCCCTGAAAAATCATAGCCATGCGCTTTTTGCCAAATATGAAGCAGTTGTAATAACCGTACACGTTCTTCAGGAAAATCAGAATCGTATGCTATTTCATCATAGGGAATATTGACTGCAGTCGGAATGGTCAAATAATGGTACCAAAACGCTTTGCGAGAATCGACCAAAATATATCTATCCGGTGACCGCTGCGCTTTTTTAATAAACTCCAGCACCTCCAGCTCTCCGACTGTTTTGATTTTCGAATCCAGCATCATCGGCTGAATAGTACCCAGTGAGAAATAGACACTTTTTTTACAGCCAGATGCATTGACATCCTCTTTGTTTCCATACAAATTTTCCGGCAGTACAGGGATATCCAGACAGGCAGGCGGCTGATTGCGTTCGATCATATAGGTTTTATTATGCTCTTTTACTTTTACACCGGCATACTGTAAAACCATACTGTTTTCACCGGCACAGGCAACCGTTCCACTCAGGACTAATAGAAAAAGCCATTTTTGCATCATCTGTTCTCCATACCTGCTAATATTGCCTATTTTAGCAAAAAATCTTCCAATACTTTGAGTGTTTCTTGCGGTTTCTCTTCATGAGGAATGTGTCCGCAACGGGGAATGATCTTTAACTGTGAGTGAGGAATATCACGATGCAATCGATACGCTTTCTCTTTTCGAATGTCAATATCGTTGGCGCCCCAGACGATCAGCGTCGGAATATGAATAGTTTTATAGCGGCGAGAAACTTCCTCTATATCCTCAGGAATCAAGTTTTCCACCGTTTGCAGATAGACTTTTCGGGCATTGGGTTTATAGAGATTTCGGGCATACTCTCTGACAATATCCTCCGGAATTTTGCGTTTGTCATAAAATGCATACTTGTAGGACTCTTTGACTTCAACGGTAGCAGGGATCAGATAAAAGCCGAGTTTTCCCAAAACAGGAATCTGCAGCCAGCGGATCAACTTCGGCAACTGCTGATCGTAGCTGGCGCTGTCTATCAACACCAGTTTTGCAAATCTTTTGGGATCCAACAAGGCAAGAGACAACGCCACCCCTCCACCATACGAATGTCCCAGTAAAATCACCTTATCAAGATGGTGTTTTTTCAGATACTGATCTACCAAAAGTGCCTGATCATACACGCTGTAACGGTGATCATCCGGTTTGGGCGAATCACCAAACCCTTTCAGATCGAATGCATATATGGTGAAATACTTTGACAATTCGGGAATAATTTTACTAAAACTATAACTGCTGGCACCAAACCCGTGTAACATAATGAGCGGTTGCCCCTTCCCTGTCACACGTACATGAAGTGAAACAGCATCTTGCACAGCTGATTCTGTCACCCTCTTTTGCCAGGTGTTCGCCACTCTTTTTTCAGCACACCCCGTCAGCATCAACCCCAGCAGCACTATCAAACTAACATAACGCATCGACAATCTTTTTCACAACTTCATACGTTTTTGTCACCGAAGCGATTTCAACCTTTTCATGAGATGAGTGGGGAGAACGAATATTGGGTCCGATGGAAGCAATTTTCATATCCGGATAAAGGCTGGAGAGTACCGCACACTCCAGTCCTGCATGTATCGCCCGATAGTGGCATGCACCGAACACTTCCTCCATCTTTTCACACACTATCTCGGAAAAATCGTTCACTTCCGGTTTCCATGCAGAATATTTTCCTTCACTTTTCACATCGTATCCGTATAATGTGAACAAATCAGCAATCTCTGTTTCAACTTTCTGCAATCCTGCATCATCCATGGCACGGGCAGAGACGGCAATATCACATATTCCGTTTTTCACGGCAACAGTGGCAAGATTGACACTCTGGTCAGGGATCGCCAGTTTATCGTTCCATGCCAGCACACCGTGAGGGAATTTACACAGCAAATCGATTATTTCATGAGTGTGCTGCACTACCGAAAACTTCCGGAAAATCTTTTTCACATCGATATGCGGTTGCGATTCCGGTACTTTTTCACATGCAACAATCGCACGGCACTGTACCGGTATGGAGTTAATACGTTCACCCCCTTCGAGCGAAGCGACCAGACAGTCATGTTTTTGGCAAAATTCTGCAAAAAGTTTGATAGCATTGGGAATGTTTTTGTGGATCTCCACACCCGAGTGCCCTCCGGGGAGTCCTGAAACGGTAATTTCATAAAAATCTTTTTCACATGAGAGTGTCTCATACGATTTTTGGGCAAATATATCCACTCCTCCCGCACAACCGATATAGACCTCCGCTTCATCTTCACTGTCGAGATTGAGCATATAGCTGCTTTGCAGGGGAAAACTAAGGGCATTGGCGCCGATCAATCCCACCTCTTCATCCGCCGTAAAAAGATATTCACACTCTTTCCCATCATCCATCAGTACCATCATCATAGCAATGGCAATACCGTTATCTGCCCCCAAAGAAGAGTCTCTGGCATATAACCACCCATCTTCGGTAAATGTTTCGATTTCCGGCGCTTTTCCGACACACACCATGTCGTAATGCGCCTGAAGAGAGAGTTTCGGCGAGCCTTTAAAAGCAATAATATTACCCGCCGAATCACTTTTCACCTGATAACCGCGTGCTTTGACAAAGTCTGTTAAAAAAAGTTTGAGTTTTTCACTGTGATGTGAACAGTGGGGAATTTGTGTCAGTTTCTGAAAGTAGTCTAAAAGCTTCATGAACTATCCTGTACTTTTTGTATCATTATAGGATAGTTCATGTAAAGTTAAAATTTGTAGTTAAATCCTATTGAAACATACGGGATCCACTCGTATTTATCCAGCTCATCCTGCAATGAGAGCATTTCATTGTCCAAATCTGCTTTGATTTCATTTTCTATCTGCTGTCGGCGTGTTTCTACTTCCTGCTTGATTAATTTAATTTTAGCATCTTTTTGAGGACCATCCGGTATGCCTGCTGTCTCTTCGGCAATTCGTTTATCAATATCCAGTGCGGCACCGTATTTCAGTTTATAGGTTGCCTGCGCAGCACCCTGATAGGCAACGCCGAGATTAAACGTAAATCCAAAACCGCTTTTTTTGTCAAATGAGGTATCCCATCCAAGCCCGACATAGGGTGCAATCGGATCAAAATCAACTTTGGTCTGAATAGAACCAAGTTCATCTACACTATACGCATAATGTTTGTTGTTAAAATCAAACTCGATTTTATCCTGCCCCCGTAAATTTGGCGTAATATCACCGTCTAACACACTGTTATTGACAATCATACCTGCAGAGAGTTTAAACGACCCCTCCCATGGATGGTAGTCACCTACCAGCATCCAGTCTTCCAGTTTCAGATCGAAATTGTACTTTGTCGTATCATCTTCGACTTCATAGTCGTTAATACTGAAGGTATCGAAACTTGCCCGAATTCCAAGATTGTCACTTATTTTTCCTTTTACATCCGCACCGATACCGAAAATGGCAGCCTGTATCCCTACAGAGGTTCCCTGATACCCTATATCTGCCTGTGCAAAAGAGAGTAACAACACCGATGATAATAAAATTTTTTTCATAGAAACGATCCTTTCACTGTCTTGATTGTCTCTATATCGGCACTATGGGAAGAGTATTTACCGTAACCTCTGCGCATGCGTCAGTGCAACGGCAATGGCATCTGTCACATCCAGGGGTTTGATCTCCTGTTTGATTCCCAAAATACGTTTCACCATAAAAGCAACCTGCTCCTTTTTCGCCTTGCCGTTACCCGTTACCGCTTTTTTCACCTGAAGCGGTGTATATTCACTAAAGTTTCCGATTTCCTGCAACACTTTTAAACTTAAGGCACCCCGAAACTGAGCCAGTTTAATCACTGTTTTAGGATTGTATGCATAAAAAATATCTTCTATCGCTACTTCATCGATATGTTTTCCCTTCATAACGGTATCGAAACCCTCTACCAGCTCAACAATTTGATCTTGCAGCACTTTTGTTCTGATTTTGATCAATCCCGCCTCTATCAGTACTGTTTTATTTTTATTTTTTTCTAAAACAGCATACCCACAGTTGATACTTCCGGGATCTATACCTAATATAATCATTTCATTCCTAATTTCAATATCTTTTATTCACAAACTTTTCACAATGTGAATAAGTACCTTTTTAAGTTTAATTGTCTTTAAAGAATTCATCCTCTCTTTATTCACATGAGAAGTTGAACAACTCTTGACAATACTTTTGTTCACCTGTGCTGCACATACCGTGCTATCGTCATTGATTGCGTATTTTAGATTATTTTCGCTAAAATATTCACATTCGAAGATTTCATGTGAATAAAAGGAGGTGAACATTGTTGTCAGATCAAGTACTCGACCTCCTTAAAAGTGAAATCTCAGCAGAAGAGTATAAGAAATTCATATCTTCCCTTCGTTTTGATGAGAAAAACTCTACCTCTGATAACATCGTATTTCTGGCACCAAACAAGCTTTTGGTAAAATGGATTCAAACAAAATACGCTGATAAAATTGCCCATATTTACGAATCACGGACAGGCTTAAAACCCAGTGTGAATATACGACATCACTCTTTCACCGGTAATGTGAAAAACAGTGCTCAAAAGACTACGTCCAACACCGGTAAAAGTACGTCAACAATCTTAAATTCGTCATATACTTTTGAAAACTTTGTTGTCGGTACTTCCAATCAACTGGCATTCGGTGCGGCGCAATCTACCGCCATGAATCCGGGACAACAGTACAATCCACTTTTTATCTACGGTGGCAGCGGACTGGGAAAAACCCATCTGATCCAGGCTATCGGAAATTATGCGATCAACCAGGGCGCCTCGGTTATCTATACAACCAGTGAACAGTTTCTCAATGACTTTCTCTACAATTTGCGAAACCATACGATGGAACGCTTCCGCCAAAAGTACCGCCAGTGCGACTTTTTACTCATCGATGACATTCAGTTTCTTAGTAAAAAAGAGCAAACTCAGGAAGAGTTTTTTCACACATTTAATGAACTGCATCGCCTGCACAAACAGATTGTACTCACATCAGATAAACCTCCCAAAAAAATTGCCGGATTTGAAGAGCGTCTGACAACCCGCTTTGAATGGGGATTAATGGCAGATGTACAACCTCCGGGACTGGAGACCAAAATATCCATTATCAGAAAAAAATGTGAACTTGACAATATCTACCTGGATGATGATGTCATCAACTATATTGCCGCACATATGGAAGACAATATCCGGGAAATTGAGAGTGCGATCATCTATTTAAATGCCCATGCCAATCTCCTCTCCAAAAAAATCACTATCGATTTTGCGATGGAAGTGATGAAAGATATGATCAAAGAGCGTGCAGTCAATATTACACTGGACGATATTATTAAAGTGATTGCCCGTGAATTAAATATCAAACCATCCGATATAAAGTCAAAGAAACGTGCACAACCAATCGTTGAAGCCCGAAGAATCGGTATTTATCTGGCAAAAACACTGACGCCGGAGAACAAAATGAAAGATTTGGCAGAATTTTTCGGACTGAAAGATCATACTGCTGTTTCACACGCTATGCGAAAAATCAATGAACTTCTGCAAAACGATGAGAATTTTCAGGTGAAAGTGGAAGAGTTAAAAAGTAAAATAACATCAAGTAAAGCGGCAAAAGGTGAATCAGTGTGAATAAAAAGAGAAACTTCCGTCCGTTCATGATAACGGTCAATACGCGCTTTGGAGAGTTATTCACTTATTCACACGATACTACTACTGTTTCTAAAATAATAAATATTAAAGGGGTAAGATTATGATCTTAAAAGTCAACAAAAATGTTCTAGAACACATTCTCATAACAGCACAAAGTTTTTTGGAAAAAAAAGATGCATCTTCTATCACTTCTCATGTGCTTTTAGCAACTACAGAAGAGCAGTTAGAAGTCAAAGCAACTGACTTTGAAGTAGGTATCACTATGCAATCCCGAAATATTACCGCAGAACAACCGGGTCTTGCTACAGCAAACGGAAAAAAACTTTTAGACATTGTAAAAATTTTAAAAGATGAAGATGTAACACTTAAAACAGAAGAAAACTTTCTGCATATAGAACAGGAAAAATCCAAATTTAAATTACCCATGTTCAATGCCAGTGAATATCCTGATTTCCCTGAAATCGAAACCAAGGCAAAATTTGAAATCGAACCCATCCAATTTCTGCACTCTGTCAAAAAGATCTCTCCTGCCATTGATACCAATAATCCAAAATATGAACTCAACGGTGCACTGATAGATTTACAGGAAGATAAAATACATTTTGTTGCCACAGATACCAGACGTCTTGCAGTAGTCACACTTGAAAAGCATATAGAAAACAGTACTGCTTTAATCATTCCCAAAAAAGCAATTAGTGAAATACAAAAACTCTTTTTCGATGAAATGGAAATCTTTTATGATGAAAACACTCTACTGATACGATCGGAAAACTTTCTTTTTTTTACAAAATTGATTAACGGAAAATATCCTGACTACCAAAGGATCATTCCCAGAGAGTATAAAATTGAATTTATGATTAACAGAGACCAAATGATTGACCATATCAAACAGATTGCAACCATTTCACAGGAAGTAAAACTAAAATTTGTCCCCGGTGCCATTCTCTTTGAAAGCTTAAATGAAGATAATATTGAAGCGAAAACGGAGATGCCGTTTGAGACTTCGGTACAGGAAGAGGTTGTTTTGGCGGTGAACAGCCGCTATATTCTGGACTTTTTAACCCAGGTAGAGCAAAATGAATTTAAACTTAGCTATAATGACGCAACTTTACCGTTTACACTACAAAGTGAAAATTTTATAACGGTTGTGATGCCCATTATGCTGTAGCATGGCAATAACAGAGTAAAACAAAAGAGGAAGATTATGCAAAAAGATTACGGCGCAAGTAATATTAAAGTTCTGAAAGGACTCGAAGCGGTACGAAAACGCCCGGGTATGTATATCGGTGATACCAATATCGGTGGGTTGCACCATATGATTTATGAAGTCGTTGATAACTCTATCGATGAAGCGATGGCGGGTTACTGTGACAAAATTACGGTGGAAATCACGCAGGAAGGCTCAGCTATTATCTCCGATAACGGACGGGGTATTCCTGTAGATATTCATCCGACTGAAAAGATCTCTGCGGCAACCGTTGTTTTGACAGTGCTTCATGCCGGTGGTAAATTTGATAAAGATACCTATAAAGTTTCCGGCGGTTTGCACGGTGTAGGTGTTTCTGTTGTCAATGCCCTTTCCAAAAAACTGATTTTGAAAATCAACCGTCAGGGGAAGAAATATTATCAGGAATTTGAAAAGGGTATTCCTACTATGCCGCTTGAAGAGGTGGGTACGACCAACAGAACGGGTACTACCGTAGAGTTTTGGCCGGATGATACGATTTTTGAAGTGACAGAATTTAATTATGACATCCTTGCCAAACGTTTCAAAGAGTTGGCATATTTGAATCCTAAGATATCGATTACGTTTAAAGATAACCGTATCGGTAAAGAAGAAGTGTACCATTTTGAAGGCGGAACCAGACAGTTTGTTGAAGATTTGAATAAATCAGATGCTATTACCAAACCGATTCGTATGGAAGAA
This sequence comes from Campylobacterales bacterium, assembly GCA_027080605.1. Classification (GTDB taxonomy): domain Bacteria; phylum Campylobacterota; class Campylobacteria; order Campylobacterales; family QNZT01; genus QNZT01. Next base: position 18,363 of record JALWRO010000063.1, on the reverse strand, counting down.
GCTATGGAAGATATCGAAGTGGATATCGCCATGCTTTACAATACCTCTTACCATGAAAAACTCTACTCTTTTGTCAATAACATCAAAACGCCTGACGGCGGAACACATGAAGCCGGTTTTCGTGCAGGACTGACACGTGCAATTGTCAAATATGTCAACAACAATGCGGCACAGAGGGAGAAAGATACTAAGATTACCGGTGAAGATGTCAAAGAGGGATTGATCGCCGTTGTCAGTGTGCGTGTGCCGGAACCGCAGTTTGAAGGTCAGACAAAGGGTAAACTGGGATCTTCTTATGTGCGTCCGCTGGTACAGCGAATGGTTAACGAATATCTGACGAAATATTTTGAAGAGAATCCGATCGAAGCCAAAGCGATCATGAACAAAGCGCTTGCTGCGGCACGCGGACGGGAAGCGGCTAAAAAAGCGAGAGATTTGACCCGTCGTAAAGATACGATGACAGTAGGGACGCTGCCTGGAAAACTGGCAGATTGTCAGAGTAAAGATGCTTCTATATCCGAACTTTACCTGGTGGAGGGCGATTCTGCGGGTGGATCGGCGAAACAGGGTCGTGATCGTGTCTTTCAGGCAATTTTACCGCTTAAAGGTAAAATTCTTAACGTGGAAAAGAGCCGTATAGATAAAATACTTAAATCGGATGAAATTACCAATATCATCACAGCACTCGGATGCGGTATTGGTGAAGAGTTCAATGAAGAGAAACTGCGATACCATAAAATCATCATCATGACCGATGCCGATGTTGACGGCAGCCATATTCAGACACTGTTGCTGACATTTCTGTTCCGTTTCCTCAAACCGCTGCTGGAAAGAGGCTATGTCTATCTCGCGCAGCCGCCGCTCTACCGGTACAAAAAAGGGAAAAAAGAGATTTATCTCAAAGATGACCGTGCGCTGAGTGAATATCTGATTCAAAACGGTATCGAGTCTATTGAAGACAAAGAACTGGGTGCCAAAGATATGTTAGAACTTTTTAAAGTCGTTTCCGCATACCGAAGTGTACTCAAAGAGTTGGAAAAACGTTTTCATGTGATCGAGGTGGTACAGTATCTGATTGAAAATCCGGATATTATTGCACTCAAAGGTGAAGCGCTTTACGAACATCTGGCGGAGTATATCCACTCACTTGACTATAATATTCTCAACAAAAAGATTACAGAGGATGAAGTACACCTTTACATTCAGACATTTGACGGTCTGGAGGAGATTCGTATCAACGATATGCTTTTTGCCAACCCGCTTTTTACGGAAGCGGTCTATATCAACGACAAAATCAAAGAGTGGGAATTAGATAAAACCAACCGTGAATTACTCGATATGCTGGATCAGATTGAGAAAAATGCCAAAAAAGGTGCCTATATTCAGCGTTACAAAGGTTTGGGTGAGATGAATCCCGAACAGCTCTGGGAGACGACAATGGATCCGGAAAACAGACGTCTGCTGCGGATTGCAATCGAAGATGCCGAAGCTGCAAGCGATACATTTGTACTCTTTATGGGTGATGAAGTCGAGCCGCGCAGAAACTATATTCAGACACACGCCAAAGATGTGAAACATCTGGATGTGTAAGGAAATTTTATGAAATACGGTGAAAAAGAGATCGCTGAATTTGATGTCAGTAAAGATCTGGAAAAGTGGCCAAACAAACATGAAAAGTCTTATCTGATCAAAATTACATTGCCGGAGTTCATGTGTCTTTGTCCCCGAAGCGGATATCCCGATTTTGCGACGATTTATCTGGAGTATATCCCCGATAAGTGGGTTGTGGAACTCAAAGCGTTGAAACTCTATATCAACTCTTTCATGACACGGCATATCAGTCATGAAGATAGCGCCAATGAGATCTATGACGTACTTCATGAAGCACTTGCACCCAAATGGATGAAAATCGTCGCAGATTTTAATCCCCGGGGCAATGTACATACCGTTATTGAGATAGACAGCGATAAAATCACCAGATGATTACACCCCGTCTGATCGAACTCTTCTTCTCTGCCGCATCGATCCAGCGCTGGAACGACTATCCCCGGATGGTCGATCTTGTGGAACTCGATAAACAGGCGCATAAATTTGTCATAGCCTATATCCTTGCCAAAATTGAAAATGACGATACGATCAATATGGCGAATTTAATTGAAGCGGGTATTTTTGAATTTTTACGCCGGGTTGTTGTGACCGACATGCGCCCAGATGTTTTTCGAAAAATTTTGCAAAAGAAGAAAAAAGAGCTCAATGACTGGGTAATCGACCAGCTGAAAGAGGATTTACAACCGATTGAAGAGGGTGCTTTTTTACAGCGTTTCGAAACGTTTTTGCTGGATGAATCTTTTTATGAAAAAGAGCGTTTCATACTTAAAGCGGCTTCCTATCTTTCAACACGCTGGGAGTTTTCTATCATCTACCAGACCAGCCAGTTTTTAAATGATATTGAAGATGTGAAAAGTGCGGTCGATGATGAAATCGAAGACTACTATGAGTTGATCGGTGTGCGAAAAATCGCATTGAACAAAAAACTGTCACGTTTTGTGGATTTGAGCGGACGATTGCGTTTTCAAAAGCGCTGGGCACAGACACCGCGTATTCCCGAAACGTCTGTACTGGGGCATATGCTGATTGTCTCGATATTCAGTTATTTCTATTCACGCAGGGTCGGTGCGTGTGAAAAACGTCTGGAGAACAATTTCTTCTGTGCACTGTTTCATGATCTTCCCGAAGCGTTGACTAAAGATATCATTACCCCCGTGAAATACTCTGTCAGCGGTTTAGATGATTTGATCAGTGCCTATGAGATCGAGAAGATTCAAAATGATATCTTACCGTTATTGCCCTCTTCTTTGCAGGATGAGTTTTCCTATCTTCTCGGACTCTACGGTGAGAATGAAAAAGATGAATTTTTAAATAAAATCTATATCGATAAAATTGAGATTGTCGATTCTCTGACCGGTTATAATGAAAATTACTGCAACCCTATTGACGGACGTGCCTTGAAAGCGGCGGATCGGCTTTCGGCATTTATTGAAGCGACCATATCGATTTATCACGGTGTCAAGTCAAATGAGCTATTGAAAGGGAAAAAGCAGATATTGCAAAAAACAGGGGAAAATCCGATAGTGGACGGGGTTGATTTTTATCAGCTGACACAGGAGATTGATGCATATTTTTCAAGATAGTGGCAAAAGGACTCCCCTCAAGGTTCCTGCGGCACCCGCCGAATCAGGGTGCGTTGCTGTGTTCCCACCCTGGCGCGTTGCCCTGAAACGGCATTGCACAGGTCTTAAGGAGAGCACTCAAAAAGCCGATGCTTTCTCAGTGCTGAGACGGGATTATACACTCTGTAGCCTTAAAATTTATACAAAAGGATTATGATGAGAGTGATTAAAAAGCTAAAAATTTGGTTTTTGACTTTTTTTCGTGATGTTTTTGTCTATCATAACAGTTCTCTGGAATTTCGGGCAAAACTTTTTGCCGCCATTATCGGTGCCAATAAGAAGGTTGATGCGTGTGAAGAGAAGATACTCGAGGAAGTAGCACGTGAAATCTATCCGGATGACGAAGCACGCGCGGATGTGCTGGTGCGCACCACCAAAGAGTATGTAAACAAAATTGTGCTAAACAACGGACTTGATTTAAATGAACTGATCCTTGCCATCGATCATGAACTTAAAGAGGTACGCCGTTTTTGTGATAAAGTAGATATTGAAAAACTGAAGCGTTTTTTAAGTTGTACACAAAATGATGAGGAAACGTTACTAATCCAGCAAAGAATTTTAGAATTTTTATCCGGAGAACTTGAAGATTTCAGGAAAATACGCTAAAATTCATACTCTTTAAACACAGAGGGGTGTCCGAGCGGTTGAAGGAGCACGCCTGGAACGCGTGTAAGGTGCAAGCCTTCGAGGGTTCGAATCCCTTCCCCTCTGCCATTTAAAAAAAATCTTGATTATTGTCCAGCTGTTTACTCGAGGGATGAGAACCCGATAAGAGGGTTCGGTGTAGCGTAGCGGAACCCCGCAGCGAAGCGAGGACAATCCCTTCCCCTCTGCCATTTCTTCTTAAAAAACATTTCAAAATGAAATAAAATTCACTAATTCCATATTTTAAAGTTATTATTATCTCTGCAATAATCTTGAAGGAGCAGAGATGATCATACATCTGGATTTGGATACTTTTTTTGTTTCTGCCCACAGAACAGTGGATATCTCACTCAACAACCGCCCCGTTGCCGTCGGTGGTAGAAGTAATTTGAAAATTTTCGAAAAAGAGAAAGTAGGGATCAAACTCTTCAATAAAAATCAGGGTGCTTTTGTTAACCCTGTGTTTTACAACGATAAAGCCCAGAGTTTTCAAAACTTTTTTATTGATCATAGCGATGATGGTGCACAAAAAGTACGCGGTATTATCGTGACTTCCAGCTATGAAGCGCGGGCGAAAGGTGTCAAAACAGGCATGCCGCTTGCCGAAGCGCTCAGGCTCTGTCCCGATATGGAAGTTCTGGTACCTGACTATATGCTGTATCATGATCTCTCACACAAATTATATCGATTTTTACAACATGAAATTCCCAGCGTGGAACAGTTCAGTATAGACGAGTTTTTTGGTGATCTCAATGGTTGGGTAAGGGAAGAGGATGTTTTTGCCTATGCGACGCGTTTAAAGGTGCTTATATGGCAAAAATTCAGATTGCCGATCTCTATCGGTATCTCCTCCTCCAAATGGATTGCCAAACTCGCTACCAAATATGCCAAGCCAAATGGTGTGAAAATGGTGCGCCGGAGTGAGATTTCGGATTTTATCGAAGATATTCCTATCGAAAACTTTCCCGGAATCGGCAGAGGATACCGAAAACGGCTGAAAAAGCATTTTATCAAAACACTGGGGGAAGCCAGCAGGCACAAAGATCTTTTTTACAGTTGGAAAACACCCGGAAGGGTTTTGTACCATAGAATAGTCGGTGATGATCATGAAGCTGTTTCTGCTGCGCAGGATCGCAAATCGATCGGGATCAGCAGAACATTCGATCCAATATGTGACAAAAGCGAAGTGTTGCGACGTATTATGATATTGGCACGGCATATCGCTTTTTTGGTCTTAAAACAACGGGTACACCCTACTTCCTACTATCTCAAGGTAAATTTTGATCAGGGACAGCGTCTGAAGATAAGAGTCACTTCGGAGAGACTCTTTAGTGAAACACTTTGTAAAGCGTTGTTTCATGATATGTTTGAAGAGATAAAGCCTGCGTCGGGATGTGCTACGAAGATTAGTATGTCGGTCAGTAATTTCTCTTACCAGAAGAAAAGAGCGCTCTCTCTTTTGTCTTTTTCAGAAGATTATGAAGCGTACAGACTTTCACAAAGCCTGCATACTTTACGTGAAAAGTACACTTTGGACATTGTGAAGTATGGCAGTGAATTATGAATAAACAGACGAGTCGGGAATTTTTTGAAGTGTTAAACCAGAGCTGTTATGTCAGAAAAACCTCTCTGCTGTTTCATAACTCCCGTCTGGAGCAAGATAAAAAATATCGTAAAGGGCTTTTGGAAGTTTTTGAGTGGGTTGATGAATTGAGTTACTACTATTTGAAAAAAGAGAAACGTTTGAAAAAAGATTTCCTGGAAAAGTTTGACAGCGCCTATCGTAAAGCTACCATACTTCAGGAGACTTCTTACAAAGAGGGATTGCTTCACAGTTTTCATGAGATACAAGAGATTATCGATGGGAAAGAGTAATATGCTTATTTATAAATATTTTAAGTTTTTATGTTATTATAGATTATATTTTAATTTATAAAGGATGACGTTATGAAACGATTTTTCTCACTTTTAAGTATCGCTGCAGTTGTATCTCTGACAGGATGTGGTAGTGGTGGAGATTCTGCTGCAGTAAGTACTTCTGATTTGAAAGGTACCTGGGAAAGTATATGTCAATATATACCGACGACACAGACTTCAGCAAAAACGATACTGGAATTTACCAATGATAAGTTTACAAGAAAGAGTTTGTCGTATAGTGATCCGAGTTGTAATACACAGGATATAACAGATGAACTTCATGTATTTTATAATTATAGTTTGGGTGAAGATGTTACCACGTCAGATAATAAAAAGGCAACAGAAATTACAACTACGATAACCGGGTTTGATTTAAAAAAAGGAAATTTGATAAATGGTGATATGCCTAAAGCCGGTGATGTTGAAAAAAGTATTATTCTCATAGATAATAACAAACTTTACTATGGAGAAGATAAAGCTCCGTATCAAATCAACTATCAGAGTTATCTGGAAAAGAAAAACAAATAGAGAAGTTCTATTCTTCTCTATCTCGGCTTACTTACATCAATCACTTCTTATTCACCTTGTGCTACTATCAATCATTAAAATTTATTAAAGAGTTATGTTATGGATTATTTTGCAAAAAGAATTATTCCTTGTCTGGATGTAGACAACGGTCGTGTGGTGAAAGGTGTAAACTTTGTGGGTTTACGTGATGCGGGAGATCCGGTGGAAGTGGCAAAGCGTTACAACGAAGAGGGTGCGGATGAGATCACTTTCCTGGATATAACTGCTAGTCATGAAAATCGGGATACCATTGTGCATATTGTCAAAGAGGTTGCCAAAGAGGTTTTTATTCCCCTGACGGTTGGCGGTGGCATACGTAAACTGGATGATATTTACAATCTTTTAAATGTCGGTTGTGACAAAGTAAGTATCAACTCAGCTGCTATCAAAAATCCGGATTTTATTAATGAAGGGGCAAAACGTTTTGGGTCGCAATGTATTGTTGTTGCGATCGATGCCAAACGTACCGGTGATAGCTGGCATATCTTTCTTAACGGTGGGCGTATCGATACAGGTATCGACGCGGTGCAATGGGCAAGGGAGGTGTATGATCGTGGTGCAGGCGAGATCCTTCTGACTTCGATGGATGCTGATGGAACCAAAGCAGGGTTTGATAATGCGCTCAATGCAGCAGTCAGTGACGTTGTCTCTATTCCGGTGATTGCCAGCGGCGGTGCAGGTACGATGGAACATATGCGTGATGCTTTTACCGAAGGTCATGCCGATGCCGCCCTCGCCGCCTCTATTTTTCATTTTCGTGAAATCGATATTATGGATTTGAAAAACTATCTTTATGAACAGAATATTCCGGTGAGAATTTGATATGTTTGTTTGTGCCGGTAATAACGAAACATTTCCTTTCGCTACGCCCATCGGCGTGGGATTGATAGAAAGTACGATCAACCTTACACGACTTGCTCTGTTCGATAAGCCGGAGTTTTTGATTTTTGTGGGAAGTGCCGGAAGCTACGGTAAATATAGACCTTTTGATATTGTAGAATCAAGCATAGCCGCGAATATAGAGCTTGCTTTTTTAGAAAACAGAGCATATACGCCTCTGGATAATGTCATTGAAGCCTATTCTGATGATAAAGTTTCACGTGAAACAAATACAATAGTCAACTCCAGTAATTATATATCTACCGATTTTGATTTGGTGCAAGGACTACGGAAACATCATATTGAACTGGAGAATATGGAGTTTTTTTCTGTATTGAAGGTTTCTCAAGAGTTTTCCATACCTGTGCTGGGAATATTCGTGGTGACAAACTATTGTGACAACAATGCACATCATGATTTTATTAAACATCATGAAGAGGCGAAGAAAAAATTGATGGAATATGTCGTGAAAAAATACAAAGAGTTACAGAAATGAAAAAAAAGATATTGGATTATACAAAAGATGAGTTGGCGGCAGAGATAAAACCACCGTTTCGGGCAAAGCAGATATATAACTGGATTTACCATAAAGATGTGCATAATTTCGCATCTATGCAAAATTTGCCCAAAACAATGCGTGAAATGCTGGAAGAAAATTATATTATCAATCCACTCGAAGCAGTGCGTAAAGAGGTTAGTAACGACGGTAGTGTTAAATATCTGTTTCGATGTGAAGATGGATATACCATTGAAACGGTACTTTTACCTATGAAAAAAGAGATAAAAGATGAAGCTGGAAATATCAAAAAAGAGGCAAAGTATACCATATGTGTCTCCAGTCAGGTTGGTTGCAAAATAGGGTGTGCCTTTTGTCTGACGGCGAAGGGTGGCTTTAAAAGAGATCTTAGTGCAGGAGAGATCGTTGCACAGGTGTTAAATATAAAGCAAGATATGAATATCGCACACAATCGTCGGGTAAATATTGTCTATATGGGGATGGGTGAACCGTTAGATAATATTTACAATGTCACTAAAGCAATCCAGATTCTCAATGATATTGACGGTTTGGCGATCGGTGCCAGACGACAGACTATATCAACCAGCGGCTTATCGCATCAAATAGAAAAGCTAGGAAAAATGAATTTAGGTGTATTATTGGCGATATCACTGCATGCGGTAGATGATGAACTGAGAGAAACATTGATGCCGATTAACAAAGCGTACAATATAGAATCGGTTATAAACGCTGTGAAGAAGTTTCCAATCGATCAGCGAAAGAGGGTGATGTTTGAATATCTGGTCATGAAAGATTTGAACGATGATGTAAAAAGTGCAAAGAAACTGGTCAAATTGCTTCATGGCATTAAGGCAAAGGTTAATCTGATTTATTTTAACCCCTACCCTGGTTCACCGTTTCAACGACCTGAAGAAGCTGATATGGAGAAATTTAAAGCATATTTGAACGATCATGGTATTATTTGTACTATTCGCCAGTCGAAGGGACTGGATATTAGTGCGGCTTGTGGACAATTAAAGGAGAAAACAGCAAATGACTTATCTTGACATAGGACAGATTATATTTTTGTCTCTGGTTGCTATCGTTGGGTTATATGGTATTATCAAAGCGGTATTTTTTGACAAAGATTGATATCATCAGCAAATGGATATTGTGAATAGATACAAAATCGGTTTTGATAGACAAAGTCAATCCAGTTTGCATGAAGCATAAGCCTTGGGGCGCCTGTATAGTCTATTCGTTCCTGGTCGGTAAGTTTTCCGTCCAAATAGTCTGAAGCAATCTGTGTTGAAACACCATATATCGGATCACCAACAATGGGATGTTTCACGTGAAACAGATGCAGCCTAATCTGATGTTGTCTACCGGTCAAAGGAAGTGCTTCAACCAGCGTGATGTTTTTATCATCATAGTAGTGCAGGGGTTTGATAATAGTTTGTGAGGGTTTCCCTTCTTCGTGAATATAGACTTTCAGTTTTACCTCTGAAAAGTCTCTGTTCTTGAGAATAGGTTCATCAATAAAAAGTTCATTTTCGAGTTTTCCCCGAACGAATGCGAGATATCCCTTTTTGATTTCTCTGTTTTCAAAAGAGAGTTTGATTTCTCGTTCTGTTTTGCTGTTCTTCGCAGCAATGACTATACCACTGGTTTCTTTGTCAATACGATGGGTAATATTGGCTTTAGGTCCAAAGAGATACTTGATTTCATGTGTGAGGGAGTATTCGGTATTTCTGTTTCTTGGATGGATCAAAACACCGCTTGGCTTGTCAAAAAGTGCAAATGTATCAGTCTGAAAAAAAGGTTTCAAGTTTTGTGTTTGTGGAACAAATTCAATTATTCCAATTTCACCTTTAATATATGCAGATTTTTTCATGAGTACAGAACCGTTGACCAACACACGTTGTCTGTCAATAAGTTTCTGCGCCTCTTTCATCGAGTAGCCGAGTTGATCAATGAGAAATTTAAAAGCTTTGGTTCGTTTCGCTAAATGGTATTTCTTAACAGTAAATGACATGGATAACCTCTTTAAAAATAAAAAAACAATCATAGCACAAAAGAGGTCATATCACAGAAAAATGTGAGACGGATGAGACTTGAAATTTTAGTACACCCGTTTTATGATCTATTAAAGGCTATTATGAAATAATATATACACTAAGTATCACAATAAATCAAAACACGATAAAGAGAGTATATATGGTAGAAAGATATGCACGACCGGAGATGAAAGAGAAATGGACACAGCAGGCAAAATACGACGCTTGGCTGACTGTCGAAAAAGCAGCGGTAAAAGCGTGGAATAAACTTGGTCTGGTGCCGGACGAAGATTGCAAAAAGATTATTGAGAATGCGACATTTGATGTAGATCGCATCGATGAGATTGAAAAAGTGACACGTCATGATGTGATTGCATTTCTGACCAGTGTTTCAGAGTCTTTGGGTGAAGAGAGCAGGTGGGTACACTACGGCATGACAAGTTCCGATTGTATCGATACAGCGGTTGCTCTGCAGATGAGAGATTCACTGAAAATTATTATAGAAGATGTCAAAATGGTCATGGAGTCCATCAAAAAACGTGCATTTGAGCACAAAATGACGTTGATGGTCGGACGCAGCCACGGTATTCACGGAGAACCGATTACATTTGGTTTGGTGCTGGCTATCTGGTATGACGAAATGCGCAGAAACCTGGAAAACCTTGAACAGGCTATGGAAGTGATCAGTGTTGGAAAGATCAGCGGTGCTATGGGAAATTTTGCCCATGCGCCTATGGAACTGGAAGAGTTGGTATGTGAAGAGCTTGGATTGAAACCGGCACCTGTTTCCAACCAGGTCGTACAGAGAGATCGATACGCCAACCTGATGAATGCTTTGGCACTACTTGCCTCAACCGGTGAGAAGATAGCCGTTGCCGTTCGGCACTATCAGCGTACGGAAGTGTATGAAGCGGAAGAGTTTTTTGCCAAAGGTCAAAAAGGTTCCTCCGCAATGCCGCATAAGAGAAATCCGGTCTTGAGTGAAAATATTACAGGTTTGTGCAGGATGATTCGAAGTTTTGCGATGCCTGCTATGGAAAATGTCGCGTTGTGGCACGAGCGGGATATCAGCCATTCGAGTGTAGAGCGTTTTATATTGCCTGACGGTTTTATTACGACAGATTTTATGTTACACCGCTTAAACGGTGTCATCGAAAAACTTGTCGTCTATCCGGAAAACATGATGAAAAACCTGAATCTGACAGGTGGTCTGGTCTTTTCACAGCGTGTACTTTTAGAACTTCCCAAACAAGGGCTCTCCAGAGAAGAAGCGTACAAAATTGTTCAGAGAAACGCTATGAAAGTATGGGAAGATTTGCAGCAGGGAAAATCGGCGCTTAACGAAAACGGTGAGAGTCTCTATCTGCAGCATCTGCTTGATGACAAAGAACTGCGTGAAAAACTGAGCGAAGAGAAAATCAGAGAGTGTTTTGATTATAATTATTATACGAAAAATGTAGATAAAATATTTGACAGGGTGTTTAAATGACAAGTAAAATGATCACAGTAACCAAAAGAAGCGGACGCATTGAACCGCTTGACATTACGAAAATACAGAAATATACCAACGAAGCGGTAGAAGGTCTGGAAAATGTAAGTCAGAGTGAACTGGAACTTGATGCAAAGATCCAGTTTCGTGATAAGATTACCACCGAAGAGATACAGCTTACACTGGTAAAAACCGCAGTTGACAAGATTGATGTGGATCGTCCAGACTGGACGTATGTTGCAGCGCGTCTCTTTTTGTATGATCTGTATCACAAAGTGAGTCATTTTACAGGCTATACGTCACTGCGAGAATATTTTGAACGGGGTGAAAAAGAGGGTCGGATTGTACTGGGACTCAAAGAGAAATATGATCTTGAAGACCTCGATGCTTATATCAAACCGGAAAGAGATTTACAGTTTACCTATCTGGGAGTGCGTACGCTCTATGACAGATATCTTCTCAAAGACAGAAAAGGGAATCCTATAGAATTACCACAACATATGTTTATGGCAATCGCAATGTTCCTGGCACAAAATGAGTTTAATCCGCAGGACTGGGCAAAGAAGTTTTACGACCTTATATCCAAATTTGAAGTGATGCTGGCAACACCGACACTCTCCAACGCCAGAACACCGAGGCACCAGCTCAGTTCGTGTTATATCGGCAGTACGCCGGATAATATTGAGGGTATATTTGACAGTTACAAAGAGATGGCGTTACTGAGTAAGTTCGGTGGTGGTATCGGATGGGACTGGTCTACTGTCAGGGGGCTTGGCAGTTCCATTGATGGACATAAAAATGCTGCCGGCGGTATCGTACCGTTTCTGAAAATCGCCAATGATGTTGCTATTGCAGTGGATCAGCTTGGAACCAGAAAAGGGGCTATTGCTGTCTATGTGGAACCGTGGCATATTGACGTAATTGATTTCCTCGATCTCAAAAAGAATTCCGGTGAAGAACGAAGACGCGCACATGATCTATTCCCTGCTTTATGGATTAACGATCTCTTCATGAAGCGTGTGGAAGAGAATGGTATCTGGACACTCTTTGATCCACTGGATACACCTGATCTTCCATCCCTCTACGGTGAAGCGTTTGAAAAACGATATGCGGAATATGAAGCTGATGAAAGTATCGTCAAAGAGGTTGTCAGCGCCAAGGATCTTTGGAAAAAAGTATTGCTCAGTTATTTTGAAACAGGGAATCCATTTTTATGCTTCAAAGACAATGCCAACAGAGCCAATCCAAACAGCCACAAGGGTGTCATTCGAAGTTCCAATCTTTGTACGGAAATTTTTCAAAATACTGATCCAAACTATTACCGAACAAAAATCAAGTTTACTGACGGAACCACACTGGTTTTAGATGAGGAAGAGGATGTCGCCGTAGACAGTGGAATTGTCAAAAAGGCAAAAAAAATCACTGCACTCGACACGATCGGCGGGAAAGAGATATATATTGTCGAGAAAGAGAAGATGGACGGTAAAACAGCGGTATGTAACCTGGCAAGCGTCAATCTCTCCAAAATCAATACCAAAGAAGATATTGAACGTATCATGCCTGTAGCGATCAGAATGCTTGACAATGTTATCGATCTCAATTTTTATCCGCTGGAGAAAGTGAAAGAGACCAACAGTGCATCAAGATCGATAGGGCTCGGCGTGATGGGTGAAGCGCAGATGCTGGCTGAAAACAAAATAGCATGGGGCAGTGATGAGCATTTGACAAAAATCGATGAAGTGATGGAGATGATCAGTTACAACGCTATCAAAGCATCATCCAATCTGGCGCTTGAAAAAGGTAGTTATCCCGATTTTGAAGGCTCAAACTGGTCAAAAGGGATTTTCCCGATCGATACCGCCAGTGAAGAAGCCAAAAAACTGGTAGAGCGTGGCGGACTTTTCGGATATACCTACGACTGGCAGAAACTGAAAGAGAAAGTGAAAAAAGATGGTATGCGCAACGGTTATTTGATGGCAATTGCCCCGACAAGTTCGATATCGATTCTCGTCGGTACTACGCAGGCGATTGAACCGGTGTACAAACGTAAATGGTTTGAAGAGAATCTGAGCGGTATGATCCCTGTAGTCGCTCCAAAACTGAGTCCTGAGACGTGGCAGTACTATACGCCGGCATATGAGCTGGATCAGAAAGTGTTGATCAAAGCGGCTGCTATTCGTCAAAAGTGGATCGACCAGGGACAGAGTCTGAATATCTTCATGACGCTGGATAAAGCGAGCGGTAAATATTTGAACGACATCTATATGCTTGGCTGGAAACTGGGGTTGAAATCGACCTACTATCTTCGCAGTCAGTCCCCTGAAAGTGAAAGTAGTGTAGCAGATCGTAGTATGGAGTGTCTGAGCTGTCAATAATTCGGGAGGCGACAGCCTCCTGTCCTCGTAAAATATCTCTTTCAAAAGTTCGATTATTCTTCTTTAAATCGCTAAACAATTAAATTTATTTAATTATGATATTCTTTGCACTATAATAGCAACAGTTATGTAAAAGGAGTGCATTCGCATGGGAAGTAAGATTATCGGGTTGATTGGTGTTTTAGCCAGTACAGCTTTTGTCTACTATTGTATCGATCTGAAAAAGCAGGAAATAGCAGATGCCTGTCATATATTTGACAAAAAAACAGAAACAGAGACTGCTCCCCCTGAAGAAGAGACTCTGCCGATCAAGGAACCGGTTGCAGCTGTTATACCGGAGCAACAAGAATCGGAAAAAGATAAAACTGAGCCTGTGGCTGAAGAGATGCCTGTGGTTAAAAAAGCGGAAAAATCCGATCCGGCTTTTGGTGTCATGTTCGGTGATCAAATCAACATAGTCGGTATGTTCGCGCCGGAGGCGAAAAAGAAAGTTTTGATTCACTTTATAGACGATTTGTGTACGGACAGAACATGCAACAACGACATACGTTTCAGTGATGACATCAAAGAAGTCTCCTGGCAGAAAGATATGGTCGCATTGATGAAAATGTTTAATGAAGAGCATATCGAAAAGGGATCGCTTTATATCAATAGCAATGTGCTGCATATTGAAGGTGAAATCGAGTCTGAAGAGCAAAAAAAACAGCTTGAAAAACTGATATCGCAACTAAAGTCAGATGGTGTTTTTGTCGAAGATGAAACAATCAATATGATGACGAAGGTAGAAGGTATTACACCTGAAACCGATAGTGCAAAAAGTTCCACAAAAGATGTAGAAAAAAATATTTCTGAAAGTCAAGCTGTCGAAAAAGAAGAGAAAGTCGTACAACATGCAACAGTGACACAGCCTAAAGCTGCTGAGACTACACAAATGAATGAACACAAAGAAAAGAATGTAGCTTCTACAAGCCTGTCGCCGGAAACAAAACCTGTAGAAACTCCTGCCAATACTACACAGGCATCACTATCTCATGAAACAGTGGATGAAATTTTGAAAAATGATCCGATAAAATTTGATTCCAAAGTGAAAGTTGTCAATGAGGAGAGTCGAAAGACGCTGGACAAAATTGCCGGGATATTGAAAAATAGCGATGCTAAAAAGATAGAGGTACTCGGGTATGCAAATGAGGGTGACAATGCTATATTGAATATGGTCGTGAGCCAGAAAAAAGCGGATATTGTCAAAAACTATTTGTATCAAAAAGGTTTACGCAATCTGATCTCAAAAGGGATGGGTGCGCAAAAAAAGAGTATTGAAATAGAAATCAATGTGAAAAAACAGTAAGGTTGGATTATGACTGAGATGGAAATTATAGTTACAAAAATGGCGTTATGTCTGCTGGGAGCACTGCTGATCGGTCTGTTTTTCGGGTATCTATACACAAAACGCAAAACAAAAGAGATGTACGAAGACAAGATTGATGCACTCGAAGAGTTATGTGAAGCCAACAAAACAGAATCAAAAGAACTGAAAAACAAATACGGCAGTATGGAAATCGATATGCTCAGACTCAAAGATATTAACAAAGAGTATGAAGAGACACTTGAAAAAAATAAAAAAAGTATCGAAGAGTATGAAAGCAAACTGGAAGAGTGCGGTAAAAGCGAAGAAAAGGTTGCGGCACTGGAAGAGTTGTATGAATCCAAAAAACGGGAAGTTGAAGAACTTAAGAAGCAGTATGAAAAGAGTGATAGTGAGATAGAAAAGTTGAAAGAGACGTGCAATACTTATGAAAAGCGTATTTCAGAGTGTGAAAAACAAGCCGAAAAAGATGCACTGGTCATAGAGGGATATCAAAACAGAGAAGCTGAGATTGAGGCGATCGAAAAAGAGTATGAATCTAAAAAAGCGGAAATAGAAAAGTTAAAAAGCGAATATGCAGATGTCGATACAGAGATATCAAAACTTCAGGCAGAGTGTAAAGAGTATGAAGAGAAGATAGAAACGTACAAAGACAGCATACTCTACTATCAGACTTCAGTGGAAGAGTGTAAAAAGCGCGAAGAGGAGATGCTGGCGCAAATTGAGATACTGGTCAAGAAAAACGATACTTTAGAACAAAAAATGCAGACAACACCTGATGAAACAGTTCATGAAGCGATCGATACACATGCCGTAATGGATAAACTGAGTGAGATCAATGAATTGATGCGTGAAAAAGGTGAACTTGTACCACAGCATATTAAAGATGAGATTATACAGGAAGTGGAAGCATTTAAAGAGGAGATGACGGACGATATAAAAGGGAGTAAAATCACCACTTTTGTCCAAAATATCTTTAAGAAATTGAAAAAATAAACTACTTTTAGAGAACTATAGGTAAAAACAGATTATAATTTAATCACATTGGGAGAATCATGTGATTAAATTTATAGCAAAATCGACACAGTTACAGAATCTGGTCAAAAGTCTGCAATTGACAAAACAGTTTTTTGTCTCCTCATTGATTATAGGAGAAGCATACAGCGGCAAAAAAACAATAGCGCAGTATATTTTGCCGGAAGCACCGGTGGTCAATGGTGAAGATCTCTCCGCGGTGCTGGATGCTTTGAGCCAGCATGATGAATTGATCATATACAATTTCGCAAAAATCCCCAACTTTTCACTACTCAACTTTGATAACAAACGTATTATTGCGACAGCACTCTACCAACCGAAAGACAAAACAGTGGATGAACTCTTCGGGTATATTTACAATTTACCGCCTTTGCGTGAACGACCGGAAGATGTAGCAGCACTGGCGGAAGTTTTTACACAAATTGCAAAAGATGTTCTGGGGGTAGATGACGCTACATCGGTACGTGTCGAAGAGCTTGATTTGAGTCAAAACAGTAAATCCCTTAAGAGAAGTATCTATAAAAGCCTTGTCTTGAAAGAGATAGACGAACGGGATATTGAAAAAATGATGTACAGATACTTTTTGGAAAATCTTGAAGGGAATAACGATTATAAAAAATTTCTCTACCTCTTCGAAAAACCGTTAATTCAAGCGGGATTATATAAATACAAGTCACAGCTTAAACTCGCCGGTATTCTGGGAATAAATCGTAATACGCTGCGGAAAAAGGCCAATGAATATGACCTATAACGATTACAAGTTTTTTTTGGAAAATGATAATAATCCGTTTATACTCTTTAATGCGGAAAAGCGTATCGCTTATCTTAACACAGCGGCGGAATTTTTGCTCGGTCGTGTGAATAAATATGACATTTACGATCTTTGTATCAAGCATGCTCCCAAAGAGTACGGCTCCAAAATGACCTATCTCGATTTGCGTTACGACGACCTCTCCTTTTACGGAATCACTGTCGGCTATCAGGATGACGAATATATCGGCATTCGGTTTTATCAGCGTGTCAAAAAGATGCAGCCGACAGCCAAAGAGTTAAATAAATATCTCTTGACCGATATTAATACGCTGCTGGAAACCTCCATATCCTTGGTCACCATGCAGGAATCTTACGATATTAAACTTATGACAGATATGGATATTCCAGAGTTTCGTATCTCCCAAAACGATTTTTTTAAGATTATGCGCAAATGTTTTCATTCATTTGCACCCGGTGATAAATTGCATATTACGCTGAAAATCAGGGTAGGGGAGTCTGTGCATGTCAAAGACAGACGCTATAAACTTGTTAAATTGGAGATGATGACCCAAAAAAAACGTAGCAGGGAGAGAGACAGAGAGATCGAACACTTATGTGAAGAAAATTTTATCGACTACCTTGCTGACAGCAAAAAGATACGATTGCTTATTCCGATGCTATGACGTGTGAAGGTGCTTTGTAAAAAAGCAGCGCAACAAACGCGAGCAGGGCGATCAGTGCCGAAACGGCAAAGAGATACTCCCCGTAGACATAACCTGCCAGAAGCCAACCGAAGAAACCGCCTAAACCAAAGCCAATACCGTAGTAAAATTGTGCCGCAAGTTTTCTATCATGGTAGAGTGCAGAGAGATAACTGAGTGTTGCTGTGTGATAGAGCGCAAAACTCAGGGCATGAAAACTCTGTGATACAAAGATAATCCACAAACTGTCCGGAAAAAGAAAGAGCAGCAACCATCGCAGTGATGTCATGAAAACGGTAAAACGTATCAACTGTAACAGTGGAAAATGTAAAAATTTTGCCTGATAGTAAAAAAGGACAATTTCGCACAGAACACCGAATGTCCAGAGGTAACTGATAATTTCAAGTGAAAGACCGTGATCACTTTCATAAATTGTAAAAAAGCTGTAAAAAGCGCCGAAACTAACTTGCATGAGAAAAATACTGATCCAAAGTGCCGTTGCTTTGGAGAGAAGGAATTTTTCACCCGGTGTCACCGGTTTGTTGGAAAAGTGTCTGTGATCTGTGGAAATAATCCACGCAAACACTACACTGAGAAAAATAGTCACTGCAATAAAATGTAACCCCATAGTATTGTCGTTTAAAAGCCGTGCAAGCACCAGAGCGACCAAAACAAACCCTATGGAACCGTAGAGCCTGGCTTTGCCGTAATTTTCCTTTTTAAGCACTTCCAGCGCATAGGTTTCGATATAAGGCAACACAAGTCCGGAAGAGATGCCGTAAAGAATATTGGTCAGAGCGAAAAAAGTAAAATGATCGATTGTCAGATAGAAGAGAAAAACGGTACTGAACATGGC